>JBAQRB010000047.1:0-13442 GCA_049295655.1 Rhodocyclaceae bacterium | reverse complement strand
CGCCCGGCGAGTGCCGTCGCGGAGCCGGCGGCCAGCCTGCCGCAGCGTTCCCTGCTCGTGGTCGAAGACTCGATCACCGCGCGCAGCCTGCTCAAGAGCATCCTGGAAACCGCCGGCTACCGGGTCGCCACGGCGGTGGACGGCGTCGATGCCCTGACCGTCCTGCGCACCGGCCAGTTCGACCTCGTCGTCTCGGACGTGGAAATGCCGCGCATGGACGGCTTCGAGCTGACCGCCCGTATCCGCGGCGACAAGAAGCTGGCCGAACTGCCGGTGGTGCTGGTCACCGCGCTCGAATCGCGCGCGGACAAGGAGCGCGGCATCGACGTCGGCGCCAACGCCTATCTCGTCAAGAGCAGTTTCGACCAGAGCAATCTGTGCGAAGTCATCGGGAGATTGCTATGAACGACTGCGGCGACCTTGCCCCGGCCGATGGCGCGCCGCCGATCCGCGTGCTGCTGGTCGAGGATTCGCCGGTGGCGCGCGAACTGCTGCGCTACCTGCTGAGCGGCGATCCGCAGCTGCAGGTGGCCGGCGTCGCCGGCGACGGCGAGGAAGGCGTGGCGGCGGCATGCCGCCTGCGCCCCGACGTCATTGTCATGGACATCCACATGCCCCGCCTCGACGGCTTCGCCGCCGCCCGCCAGATCATGGAGAAGTGCCCGACGCGCATCGTCATGATCACCGCCAGCAGCCAGCCGCAGGAAGTGGCGGCGACCTTCCGCGTGCTCGAAGCCGGCGCGCTGACCGTGCTCGCCAAGCCGGCCGGACCGGGCAGCGCCGGCTTTGCCGCGCTCGCCGCGGAGTTCGTCCAGACCATCAAGCTGATGGCCGAAGTGCCGGTGGTCAAGCGCTGGCCCCGGCCCCGGAGCGCTCCCCCGTTCGTGCCGCCGGCCCCGGCCGCGCTGCCGGCCGCGGTGCGCCTGGTGGCGCTCGGCGCGTCCACCGGCGGACCGCTGGTCCTGCAGGAAATCCTGGCGCAACTGCCGACGGATTTCCCGGTGCCGCTGCTCATCGTGCAGCACATCGCCGATGGTTTTACCGCCGGCTTTGCCGAGTGGCTGGGCCAGTCCTCGGGCTTTCCGGTGCGCGTCGCCGCGCACGGCCAGCAGCCCCGCGCCGGCTGCGCCTACGTCGCGCCGGACGGGGCACACCTCGGCGTCCGACCGGATGGCCGCCTCGACCTCGTCGACGCGCCGATGGAACACGGCCTGCGGCCTGCGGTCTCTTATCTGTTCCGCTCGCTGGCCGCCGTCTGCGGCCCGGCGGCGATCGGCGTCCTGCTCACCGGCATGGGCCGCGACGGAGCGCAGGAACTGCGGGAAATGCGCCAGGCCGGCGCGCTGACCATCGCCCAGGATCGCGACAGCTCGATCGTTTTCGGCATGCCCGGCGCCGCCGTGCAACTCGACGCCGCCACCTATGTGCTGCCGCCGGCGGCCATTGCCGCCACGCTGCGACAACTGCTGCGGCCGGCCGACGAGGCCGATCGTCATGAATGAACCAGGAGTTGCACGAATGACCATGCCGAGCAAGATCAACCCGAACGGCATCAAGATCCTGATCGCCGAGGACAGCCCGACACAGGCCGAGCAGATCAGGTTTCTGCTGGCCGGCGCCGGCTTTGCCGTGCGCGTCGCCGGCAACGGCCGGCAGGCGCTCGACATGGCCAGCGCCGAACCGCCCCAGTTGGTGATCACCGACATCGTGATGCCGGAAATGGACGGCTACGAACTGTGCGCGAGGATCAAGGCCGATCCGCTGCTGAAGGACATCCCGGTGGTGATGGTCACTTCGCTGGCGGGCATCCAGGACATCGCCAGGAGCCTCGAATGCGGCGCCGACAACTTCATCCGCAAGCCCTACGAGCCCAAGACGCTGCTGACGCGCATCGAATACATCCTGCTCAATCTCGAACTGCGCAAGACCAGCAAGGTCACGATGGGCATGGAAATCTACCTGGGCGGCAAAAAGCACTTCATCGCCTCGGGCCGGGAGCAGATCGTCGATCTGCTGATCTCGACCTACGAGGAAGCGGTGCACATCAACGAGGAGTTGCAGCAGCGCCAGCTCGAAATCGCCCTCTCCAACCGCACGCTCAACGTGCTTTACCGCATTGCCGGCGACCTCAACCGCGTCGCCGGCGAGGACGAGATATGCCAGCAGGCCTTGTGCGGCATCCTCGAACTGCCGCTGTTCCGGGCCGGCTGGATCGACCTCGCCGACGCCAGCGGCGGCCTGCACACGGTCGCCGCCAGCCAGCTGCCGGCGGACTGGCAGGAGACGCCGGCGGCGGGCGGCGCTTGCCGCTGCCGGCGCATGCTGGATGCCGACGAGCTGCGGCACGGGGCGGCGCTGATCGAGTGCGACCGCCTGCCGCCCGGCGATGACGGCGGCTACCGCCCGTCCAGCCACATTACCCTGGCGCTGAGCATGGGCGAGCAGCGTCTGGGACTCATCAACATCGTCGCCGAGGAAGGCCTGCCGGTGGGCGCCGACGATCTGCGCCTGCTCGAATCGATCGGCAGCCAGCTGGCGATCGCCATCCAGCGCGCGCAGCTCTGCCGCCATCTCGAGGAACTGGTCAGCCAGCGCACCGCCGCGCTGCAGGCGGAAATCGTCGAGCGCACCCGCGCCGAAACCCGGGTCGCCAGCCTCAACCGGATCTACGCCGTGCTCTCCGGAATCAACTCGGCCATCGTCCGCCTGCACGAGCCGCTGGCGCTGTTCGCCGAGGCCTGCCGGGTCGCCGTCGACGAGGGGCAATTCGGCATGGCGTGGATCGCCCTGCTCGACCGTGACGGCCAGGCGGGGCGCTTCGTCGCCGGCATCGGCGCCAAGGATTTCGCCGACCGCCACTTCACGGTCGATAGCTACCAACCCGAAGGGCAATGCCCGGTCGGTAAAGCCTTGCATTCGCAACGGGCGGCCTTCTGCAACGACATCACCGCCACCCCCAGCCCCGGCCTGTTCCTTGAGGCCGCACTGGAGCATGGTTACCGCTCGCTGGTCGCCCTGCCCTTGCTGCGGGACCAGGGCAATGTCGGCGTGATGGTGCTGTACGCCAGGGAAAGCGGCTTCTTCAACGAAAAGGAGCTGTGCCTGCTCGACGAACTGGCCGGCGATCTCTCGTTCGCCCTCGAATACATCGCCAAGGCCGAACAGCTCGACTATCTGGCCTATTACGACGTGCTCACCGGCCTGCCCAACCGCCGCCTGATCCACGACCGCCTCGAGCAATTGCTGCAAAGCGCGCACCCGGAACAGGACGCGAGCCGCCAGGTGGCGCTGGTGTTGCTCAACATCGAGCGCTTCAAGAACATCAACGACTCGTTCGGTCGACGCAGCGGCGACGCCCTGCTCAAGCAGATCGCCGCCCGCTTCGCCGCCGCCCTCGGCGGCAGCGACCACCTGGCGCGCCTCAGCGGCGATCATTTCGCCGCCATCCTGGCCGAGCACGGCGCGGCCACCGAGCTTGCGCGCGTACTCGGCGACACCCTGCTGGCCAGCCTCGACCTGCCCTTCTCGATCGACGGCCACGACCTGCACATCACCGCCAAGGCCGGCGTCGCCGTGTTCCCTGGCGACGGCGGCGATGCCGATGCGCTCTTCGCCAATGCCGAGACCGCGCTGCACAAGGCCACCGCGTCGGAGGAGCGCTATCTGTTCTACGCGCCGCCGATGAATGCCCGCGTCGCCGAACAGCTGACCCTGGAAAACAGGTTGCACAAGGCGCTGGCGCGCAACGAGTTCGTCCTGCATTACCAGCCCAAGGTGAATCTGCAAAGCGGCCAGATCGTCGGCCTCGAGGCGCTGATCCGCTGGAACGACCCGGAAACCGGCCTGGTGGCACCCAAGGACTTCATCCCGCTGCTCGAGGAGACCGGCTTGATCGTCGAGGTCGGGCGCTGGGCGCTGCAGCAGGCGGTCGCCGATTATGAAATCTGGCATGCCGGCGGCCTGCAGCCGCCGCGTGTCGCGGTCAATGTCTCAGCGGTGCAGCTGCGCCGCAAGGATTTCCTGGCGACGCTGGAGAAGGCGCTGAGCCTGCGCCAGGGCGAGCGCAACTATCTCGATCTGGAGCTGACCGAGAGCATGCTGATGGAAGATATCGAGGCCAATGTGCGCCGCCTGCGGGCGGCCCGCGAGATGGGGGTGAAGATCGCGATCGACGATTTCGGCACCGGTTATTCGTCGCTCAGTTATCTGAAGCGCTTCCCGATCGATCTATTGAAGATCGACGCGAGTTTCGTCAGCGACATCACCACCGACCCCGATGCGGCGGCGATCTGCATCGCCGTGATCGGGCTGGCGCACAACCTGAAGCTGAAGGTGATCGCCGAAGGGGTGGAAACCGCCGGCCAGATGAATTATCTGCGCCGCCACCGCTGCGACGAAATGCAGGGCTACCTGTTCAGCCGGCCCCTGCCGGCTACGGCGTGCGCCGAGTTGCTCGCCGCGCACACCACCCTCGAGCTGCCTCTGGAGGCGGCGGAGCACAGGACGCTGTTGATCGTCGATGACGAGAACAACATCCTGCAGGCGCTCAAGCGCGTCCTGCGTCACGGCGGTTATGAGATTCTCACCGCCGGCAGCGCCCGCGAGGGCTTCGATCTCCTCGCCCGCCACGCGGTGCAGGTCATCCTCTCCGACCAGCGCATGCCGGAGATGAACGGCACCGAGTTCCTGTCGCGCGTGCGTGAGCTGTACCCCGACACCATCCGCATCGTCCTCTCGGGTTATACCGACCTCGAAACGATCACCAACGCCGTCAACCGCGGCGCCATTTATCGTTTCCTGACCAAGCCCTGGGACGACGATCTGCTGCGCGAACACGTCCGCGAAGCGTTCCGCCACCAGGAGATGACCGACCGCAAGCGCTGAAGCCGGCCTTGCGCGACACGCGGCGCCGAATCAGACGGGATTGTCGATCTCGACGAACTCGCACTCGATGCCAAAGCGCGCGGCCAGGTGCGCGGCGAGCGCCTGCACGCCGTAGCGCTCGGTGGCGTGGTGGCCGGCGGCGATGTAGGCGACGCCGGATTCGCGCGCCAGATGGACGGTCTGCTCGGAAATCTCGCCCGAAACGTAGACATCGGCGCCGAGCGCGATGGCCTGCTCGAAATAGCCCTGCGCGCCGCCGGTGCACCAGGCGATCCTGGTCACGGAACGTTCGCCGACGTCAGCGGCAGCGACCACCAGCGGCTCGCGGCGCAGAACGGTCCCGATCTTCCCGGCCAGCGCCGACAGCGTCGTTGCGGTAGCGGGACGCCCGATCCAGGCCATCTCCTGTTCGCCGAAGCGCCCTTCGCCGATCCAGCCAAGGCGCCTGGCCAGTTGCGCGTTGTTTCCGAATTCGGGATGAGCGTCGAGCGGCAGGTGGTAGGCCAGCAGGTTGATGTCGTTGCCGAGCAGCGCCTGCAGACGCGCCTTGCGCAGCCCGGTGACGCGGCCATCCTCGCCGCGCCAGAACCAGCCGTGATGCACGAGAATGGCGTCGGCATCGCGCAGAATGGCCGCGTCGACGAGCGCCTGGCTCGCCGTGACGCCGGCGACAATGCGCCGTACCTCGCCGCGTCCTTCCACTTGCAGGCCGTTTGGGCAATAATCCTTGAAATGCGCGGTTTCGAGCAATTCGTCGAGATAGCGCGTCAGTTCCTCACGTTTCATTTTTACTGGCTCCCATTCCTCTATGCGCAGGCTTTGGCTGATTTTTGCACAAACGGCGACGGTTAGTCTCGCCGTCCTTTTCGTGGTGAGCACGCTCAAACCGGAATGGCTCGGGAAACCTCCGGGCGGCGGCGCGCGCATCGTCGCGCTGCAGGAATTTGTCGGCGGCGGGCGCGAGCCGGAAATCGCCGCCGCGTCGTACCGCGAGGCGGCCAAAAAGGCGCTGCCGTCGGTGGTCCATATCTTCACCTCGCAGGCGGTCAAGACGCCGCGCCATCCGCTGCTCGACGATCCCATTTTCCGCCATTTCTTCGGCGAACGCCCGGAAGGCGAGCTGCCGAACAATCTGCAACGCAATTCAGGACTCGGCTCGGGCGTCGTGGTCAGCGCCAACGGCTACATCCTGACCAATTTCCACGTCGTCGAAGCCGCAGACCAGATCGAGGTCGCGCTCAACGACGGGCGCAACCTCAAGGCACTCGTCGTCGGCAGCGACCCCGAATCGGACCTCGCCGTGCTGCAGGTCAAGGACGCGCAGGGCCAGGAACTGAAGCTGCCGGCGATCACCCTCGGGCAGATGGAGAATGTCGGCGTCGGCGACATCGCGCTGGCCATCGGCAATCCCTTCGGCGTCGGCCAGACGGTGACCATGGGCATCGTCTCGGCGCTTGGCCGCTCGCACCTCGGGATCAACACCTTCGAGAACTTCATCCAGACCGATGCGGCAATCAATCCGGGCAACTCGGGCGGCGCGCTGATCGACAGCCAGGGCAACCTGATCGGCATCAACACGGCGATCTACTCGCGCTCGGGCGGCTCGCTCGGCATCGGCTTTGCGATCCCGATCTCGACCGCGAAAAACGTCATGGAACAGATCATCCAGAACGGCACCGTGACGCGCGGCTGGGTCGGCGTCGAGGCGCAGGAGATCACGGCCGAGCTGGCCGAGTCCTTCGGCCTGCCCGACACCGCCGGCGCCCTGATCGCCGGCGTCCTGCGCGGCAGCCCGGCCGATGCGGCCGGGATCAAGCCGGGCGACATCCTGCTCGCCGTCAGCGACAAGAGCGTCAAGGACCCGCAGGTGATGCTCGACCTGATCGCCAGCCTCAAACCGGGCGAGCCGGTCCCCTTCAAGCTGCGCCGCGACAAGACAGCGATCGACGTGCAGGTCAAGATCGGCAAACGGCCAAGCAGCCCCCAGCGCTGACGCTGCCCCCCTACAGGATCACGCATGGAAGCGCTTCTCCCGCCCGAGGTATTCGCCTGGTTCGTCCCGGCACTGGCCCTGCTCCTCGCCCTGCTCTGCGCCGGATTCGCCCTGCGCTTCGTTCTGCCGGCGCTCCGCCTCGGCTGGGAGCTGCGCGGCGCCATTCGCGCGCTGAAGGGTCTCGCGACGGAGGTTCCGGCCGACCCCGGCAAGATTGCCCGCGAAGCAATGAATACGCGCCACCTGGCGCACCTCTGGCGGGAATTTGCACAGACGCTGCACAGCGAGCAGGCCACGGCAGCCTCCGGCAAGCCGCAACGCTGGCGCGCGACGGCGCTGGCGGAGACTTTTTTCACCGAGCACGCGCTGGTCGATACGCCGCTCAAGACCGAATTCTACAAACACCTGCCGGGCATCCTGACCGGGATCGGCATTCTCGGCACCTTCGCCGGGCTGATCGGCGGCCTGTCGCAGTTCGCCGTGACCGCCGACGCCAACGCGGTGCGCAGCAGCCTCGGCGCACTGATCCACAGCGTCGGCCACGCCTTCCGCATTTCCGCCGCGGCGATCGGCCTGGCCATGCTGTTCACCTGGATCGAAAAATCGCTGGTTGCCGCGCGCTGCCGCCAGGTCGCCGAGCTCGTGCAGCTAATCGACAGCCTGTTCGAGGCGGGCGCCGGCGAGGAATACCTGGCCCGCCTGGTGCGCGCCAGCGAAACCTCGGCGGCGCAGTCGGGCAATCTGCGCGAGGCCGTGCTTGGCGCCCTGCGCGAAGCCCTCCTCGAAAGCGCGGCGCAGCAGCGCGCCAGCAGCCAGCAGGAACAGCAGCAGCTGGCGGCGACCATCGCGCGGGCGATCGGCGAGGGCGTCAGCGAACCGATGGGCCGCCTGGCCGGCGCCATCGAGCGCAACGCCAGCAACCAGAGCCAGCAACTCGGCAGCCAGCTGGGTGAGACGCTTTCCCGGGCGCTGGCGCAATTTTCAGCGCGCATGGACGAGCGCTACGGCAAGGAAATGAGCGCACTGCAGGCGGCGCAGCAGCAGGCACAGAGCGAATCGGCCGCCCTGCTGCGCGATGCCGCGAGCCACATCCGCGCACTGGCGCAGGAGATGCAGCGCATGGGCGCGGCAACGCAGAACAGCGTGGCGCAGATTGCCGACAGCGGTCGCGGTACGGCACACACCTTCGAGAACAGCGCGCAGACGCTGAACTCGGCGAGCAGCGATCTGGCCGCAGCCAGCCACGGCATCGCCAGCACCGCACAGCTGCTGACGCGCACCGGCAGCGAAATCACGCTGGCGGCCAATGGGCTGGGCACGGCGTCGGCGCTGACGCGCGAGACGCTGGCCGCACAGAGCGAGGCACAACAGGGTTTCGCCGCGCTCCTGCTCGATTTGCGGCAGACCATCGAACAGGCGCGCCGCGAAGCTTCGCTCACCAACGACCTGGTTTCCCGGCTCGAAGCCGGCGCAAGCAAGCTCGGGCAGGCCGAACGCCAGGCCGAAAGCTATCTGCAGGGCGTCAACGCGGTGCTCGGCGAGGCGCATGCGGCCTTTGCGCGCAATGTCGAAAAAACGCTGCGCGAGGGCAACAGCCAGTTCCAGCGCGAACTCGGCGAAGCCGTCGAGCACCTGCGCACCGGCATCGACGACCTCGGCGACCTGCTCGACGTCGCCCGGGCGCGGCGCTAGCGCATGTTCGGGATTCGGCAAGCAGTCCGCCGGCGCACGCGCGAAGAAGGGGAAAAACCCTTCTGGATCTCGTTCTCCGACCTCATGTCGGCGCTGATGGTGCTCTTCCTGCTCGCCATGACCGTGGCGCTGCTGGCGGTGACCAACGAGATATCGGAAAGCGAGCGGCAAAAAACCGAGCGCGAGCGCGAGATCCTCGGCCTGCTCGACCGCCTGCGCGCGGCGACCGATGCCTTTCCCGGGCTGACCATCGGCGGTGCGTCAATCGATTTTGGCGAACGCGCGCGTTTTGAAACCAACAGCCACAAGCTGAACGCCGAGCAGGCCCAGCTGTTGCGCGACTTTACGCCCGAGCTGCTGGCCATCGCGCGCGACCCGGCCGGCGAGAAATGGCTCAAGCGCGTCGTCGTCGAGGGCTTTGCCGACGCGCGCGGCTCCTACATGCACAACCTGAACCTGAGCCTGCAGCGCTCCGAACGCGTGCTCTGCGTGCTGCTCGCCCCGCCGGGCAGCGCCGCCGGCACGCTGAGCGACAGCGAACGGCAGCAGGTGCGCGACCTTTTCTTTGTCGGCGGCGCGTCGTTCAACGCGCTGAAGAACAGCCCGGAAGAAAGCCGGCGCATCGAGTTGCGCCTGGAATTCCTCGACCCGGCCGAACGGCGTGTCAATGCGCCGCAGCCACCGCTCGACGACGATCCGCGCTGCCCGATCGACCGTCCCTGAACCAATGACGCCGCTCGACTCGCTCCAGGCCCTGCTCGACGAGGGCTTCGTCAAGCCGGCGGACAAGTCCGGGCCAATCCGCCCGGCCGCGCCGCAGGCCGTCACGCGCACGCTCGACATCCTGCGCATGGCCTGCGAGCAGCGGCACGAGAGCGCCCCCCAGCCGGCAGAGACGCACGCCTTGCTGGCCTTCCGCATGGGCGAGCCGATCCCGGATTTTCTCGCCCTCAAGCAGCTTTGCGCCAACGCGGCGAAGGCGGCCGGCTGGGATACGCGCCGCCTGATCGAGGACCCGCGCCTGTTCGCCGCGCTGCTGCGCGAGGTGACGGAGCTCGATGCCGAGTCCGCCGCTTTCGTGCAATGCTACCGGGCGCTGCTCGCCAGCTATTTCGCCTACCCCGCGCTGAGTTCGCAGGCGAGCCCGGTCGGCCGCAACAACTGGCTGGCGCTTGGCGGGTTCCTGCGCGCGCACCTCGCCACCGTCTGCGCCGCACGTCCCGACCGAAAATGGACGAGCTGCCTGCGCGAAAATGCCGAACTGCTCACCTTCCCGCCGCCGGAACGCAAGCAGGCGGCAAACGACGAGCCCTGGGCGACGATCCGGCGGCAACTCGGCATCCCGGCCAGCAGCGGCCTCTTTGCTACGGCGACTGCGTAATCCAGCCCCGCGCTTGACCCATGCTGGCGTTGGGTTACGCGATGAAACCGCTAACCCAACCTACGGGGCTCAGAGCGGCTTGTCGGCATCTTTCTGCAGATCGCGCGCGGCCAGCGCCTTGTCCATCTCGGCGTCGCTCAGCGGACTCCAGTCCGATGCCGGAACGACGGCTGTCGCCGACGCGGTCGGCGACGGCGGGACGGGGTCGCCGACGGGAGCGTTGCGCGTCGTCGTCGTGACAAAACGCGAGAGCAGGATGCCGAGTTCGTATAGCAGGCACAGCGGCACCGCCAGCATGATCTGCGAAACGACGTCGGGCGGCGTGAAAACGGCACCGACCACGAAAGCGCCGACGATCACGTAGGGCCGCCATTCCTTGAGTTTCTCGATCGTCACGACCCCCATGTGCACCAGGACGATGACGATCACCGGCACCTCGAAGGTGACGCCAAAGGCGACGAAGGTCGACAGGACGAAGGACAGATACTTGTCGATGTCTGTCATCCAGGCCACCCCCTCGGGGGCAATCCCGGCCATGAAACCGAAGACTGTCGGGAAGACGAGGAAATAGGCGAAGGCCATTCCGAGGAAGAAAAGCAGCACGCTGGCCGCTACCAGCGGCAGCGCGAGGCGCTTTTCATGCGCGTACAGCCCCGGCGCAACGAAGGCCCAGGCCTGGAAAAGTACATAGGGCAGTGCGATCAGGAAGGCAACCATCATGGTCACCTTCATCGGCACCAGAAAAACGCCGACCACGTCGGTGGCGATCATCTGGCCGCCCTTGGGTAGCGTATCGAGCAGCGGCTGGGCAAGCAGCGTGTACAGCTCTTTCGACCACGGAAAAAGGCAGATGAAGACGATGGCCACCGCCAGCAGGGCGCGGATCAGGCGGTCGCGCAACTCGAAGAGGTGGGTCAGGAAGGACTCTTCCGGCTGGCTCATGCGTGCGGGCTCATGCGTGTTTTAGCCTTCAGACTTTCGCCGTCGGTACGGGATCGGCTGGCGGCGCAGGCGTGGCGACTTCCGCCGCGGGCAATGCCTTGACCTCGTCGGCAACGCCCTCTGCGCTCTCGCTGATCGACTGCTGCGCCGAGCGCATTTCGCTGCTCACGCTGTGCTCGATGCTGCGCGCCGACTCATGCACGTCGGCTTGCAGCTTCTTCAGTTCGTCGAGCTGCATTTCGCGGTTGATGTCCGACTTCACGTCGTTTACGTAGCGCTGCAGGCGCCCGAGCAGATGCCCGGCGGTACGCGCCACCTTGGGCAGGCGCTCGGGACCGATGACGACCAGGGCAACGATGGCGATGACCAGCATCTCGGAGAAGCCGACGTCAAACATGGCGGCGGGTCAGGCGCAGAAAGTGATGGGTGAAAAGCAAAACGGGGGCGGCAGGCCGGCGACACGAGCGGCGCGAACGGTACGAACTGTTTTTCGCTGCGCTCCTGGCGCCTCGGCCATCACGACTTGACCTTTTCCTTGATCTCGCCCTCGATCGTCTGCCCGCCGACCTGCTGCGCGGGCTGGTTCGCAGCGGCGTCAGCCGGCTTGCCGTCGGCCGACGCATCCTTCATGCCGTCCTTGAAGCCCTTGACGGCACCGCCAAGGTCGGAGCCGACGTTGCGCAGCTTCTTGGTGCCGAAAACGAGCAGGATGATGACCAGTACGATCAGCCAGTGCCAGATGCTGAATGAACCCATGATTTGTCTCCTTAAATGCGCTTGAGCATCGGGCCGACCGGATCCGGCCCACCGACGATATGTGCGTGCAGATGCGGTACTTCCTGGTTGCCGACGCGCCCGGTGTTGATGATGACACGGAAGCCATCCGGGCTGCCGTTCTCGCTGGCCAGCCGGTTGGCTAGCGCGAGCATCCGGCCGAGCACCGGCTGATCGGTTTCGCTGGCGGTGGCCAGCGAAGTGATGTGCTGCTTCGGCACGACCAGCAGGTGAACCGGGCGTGCCGGATTGACATCGTGAAAAGCCAGGACCAGTTCGTCTTCATAAACTTTTCGCGACGGGATCTCGCCGCGAACGATCTTGCAGAACAGGCAGTTATCCATGATTACTTGGTGCGCGACTTCTTTTCGTCGATCCCGGAAATGCCCTCGCGGCGGCGCATTTCCTGGGAAACGTCCTCGATGGTCAGGCCATGGAAAGCGAGCAGCACCAGCACGTGATAAATCACGTCGGTCGATTCCCAGACGATGTTCAGGCGCTTGCCGTCCTTGCTGGCCATGATCAGCTCGGCGCACTCTTCGCCGATTTTCTTCAGGATCGAATCCGGGCCATCGGCGAACAGCTTTGCCGTGTAGGAGGTTTCGGGATCCGCGTTGCGGCGCGATGCGAGAGTCTCGGACAGGCGATGCAGAATGTCGTGGGTGCTCATTTTGAATAAATTTCCTTCGGATCTTTGAGCACCGGGTCGACCGCAACCCAGGCTGAACCGTCAAGTTGATTGAAAAAACAGCTTTCGCGACCGGTGTGGCAGGCAATACCGCCTTCCTGCTCGATACTCAGCAACAGCACGTCGCCATCGCAATCGGTGCGAATCGAACGGATGCGCTGATAGTGCCCCGACTCCTCGCCCTTGCGCCACAGTCGCTGGCGCGAGCGCGACCAGTATACCGCGTTCCCGCTGTCGACCGTTTCCTGCAGGGACTCGCGGTTCATGAAGGCGAACATGACCACGCGACCGCTGCTTGCATCCTGCGCGACGGCCGGAATCATTCCCTGCGCGTCCCATTTGAGCGCGTCCAGCCAAGGCTGGCCGGGGTCGAGATCGCTCACAGGCGCACCTCGATGCCGCGCTCGCGCATGTATTCCTTCGCCTCGCGCACGGTGTACTCGCCAAAGTGGAAGATGCTCGCCGCGAGGACCGCGTCGGCATGTCCTTCGCAGACGCCGTCGGCCAGATGCTGCAGATTGCCGACGCCGCCGCTGGCAATCACCGGGATATCGATCGCATCGGAGACGGCGCGCGTCAGGGCCAGATCGAAGCCGTTCTTGGTTCCGTCACGGTCCATGCTGGTCAGCAGGATTTCGCCGGCGCCGAGCTGCTGGACGCGGCAGGCCCATTCGATGACGTCGAGGCCGGTATTCTTGCGGCCGCCGTGCGTGAACACCTGCCACTTGCCCGGCGCGACCTGCTTGGCGTCGATGGCCACGACGATGCACTGGTTGCCGACCTTGGCCGAGGCCTCGGCGACGAGGTCGGGGTTGTCGACGGCCGCGGTATTCATGCTCACCTTGTCGGCACCGGCGTTGAGCAGGCGGCGCACGTCGGCGACCGAGCGCACGCCGCCACCGACGGTCAGCGGAATGAAGACCTGCGCGGCGCAGGCCTCGACGATGTGCAGGATGATGTCGCGCTGATCCGAGGACGCCGTGATGTCGAGGAAGGTCACCTCGTCGGCACCCTGCGCGTCGTAGCGACGGGCGATTTCAACCGGATCGCCGGCATCGCGCAGATCGACGAAATTGGTGCCCTTGACG
>JBAQRB010000046.1:0-25062 GCA_049295655.1 Rhodocyclaceae bacterium | reverse complement strand
CGCATCTGCGGGAACAGGATGACGTCGCGGATCGAGGCGGAGTTGGTCAGCAGCATGACCAGGCGGTCGATGCCGATGCCGCAGCCGCCGGTCGGCGGCAGGCCGGATTCGAGGGAGCGGATGTAGTCGGCGTCGTAGTACATGGCCTCCTCGTCGCCGGCTTCCTTGGCCTTGGCCTGCTGCATGAAGCGTGCGGCTTGGTCCTCCGGATCGTTGAGCTCGGAGAAGCCGTTGGCGATTTCGCGGCCGACGATGAACAGTTCGAAGCGCTCGGTGATGTCCGGGTTGTCGTCGTTGCTGCGCGCCAGCGGCGAGACTTCGGCCGGGTAGTCGATGATATAGGTCGGGTCCCACAACTCGGCTTCGGTGGTCTCTTCGAACAGCGCCAGTTGCAGCGTGCCCAGGCCGGCGCGCGCCATGTGCGGCGCCTTCATGTCGACCCTGAGGTCCTTGAGCTTCTGCCGTAGCCAGTCGACGTCGTTCAACTGCTCGAAGCTGTAGCCGGGGTGGTAGTGATGAATGGCGCCGACGATGGTCAGCCGGGCGAAAGGCTTGGAGAGATCGAGCTGGCGTCCCTGGTATTCGAACACCTCGGTGCCCAGCGCCTCGCGCGCCGAGTGGCGCAACAGGCCTTCGGTGAAGTCCATCAGCCGCCGGTAGTCGGTATAGGCCTCGTAGAACTCCATCATGGTGAACTCGGGATTGTGGCGCGGGCTGAGGCCCTCGTTGCGGAAATTGCGGTTGACCTCGAACACCTTTTCAAAACCGCCGACCACCAGGCGCTTCAGGTAGAGCTCCGGCGCGATGCGCAGGAACAACTCCATGTCCAGCGCGTTGTGGTGGGTGGTGAAGGGCTTGGCCGCGGCGCCGCCGGGGATGGGATGCATCATCGGCGTTTCCACTTCGAGGAAGCCGTGGTGCATCATGAAATTGCGGATCGACTGGATCATCCGGCTGCGGGCGACGAAGGTGAAGCGCGTCTGCTCGTTGGTGATCAGGTCCAGTTCGCGGCTGCGGTATTTCTGCTCGACGTCGGTCAGGCCGTGGAACTTCTCGGGCAGCGGGCGCAGCGACTTGGAGAGCAGGCGGATTTCCGAGCACTGGACGGTCAGCTCGCCGGTCTTGGTGCGAAAGAGCGTGCCGACGGCGCCGATGATGTCGCCCATGTCCCAGCGCTTGAACGCGGCATAGACTTCCTCTCCGACATTGTCGCGGCTGACATAGAGCTGGATGCGGCCCGAGAGATCCTGGATCGTGACGAACGATGCCTTGCCCATCACGCGCTTCAACATGATGCGGCCGGCGACCTTGACTTCGACCGGCGTCGCGGCGAGCTCTTCGCTGGTCTTCGCGTTGTACACCTCGTCGATCTTGCCGGCGGTATTTTCGCGCGAGAAGTCGTTCGGGTAGGCCTTGCCGCTCTCGCGCCATTCGGCGAGCTTCTGGCGCCGCTCGGCGATCAGGCGGTTTTCGTCCTGGGGCTGGGCGGGGACGGCGTTTTCTTGGTTCGGGGTCGCTTCGGACATGGCGTGTCTCGCAATCAATGATTGGGTTTGTTCAGGCTCTGGGCGTCGGTGACGGCGCGCTCGAGCAGGAAATCGGCATCTTCCTTGCCCGGTTTGCCGAACCACTGCGAAAACGCGGTGCGCGAGTCGCCTGGGTCGTCGGCTGCCGGCGGCAGGAAAAAGAAGCCGGTTGCCGATTTGGCTTCGGGGTCGAACAGGACGTAGATACGCTCGTCAAGGCAGCCGCCCTTGCCGCACGCCGAGGTGAGAATGCGCTTGCCGCCGCCGATGTCGACGATCTGCGCCGATGGGCCGGCCGCCAACCGTCTGGTCCAGGCCGGCAGTTCGACATCGCGCGTTGCGGCGCGGTAGGCCTTGGAAAAATCGGCCATCTTGAGCAACTGTTGCGGCTGCTTGCCGGCGTAGCTTTCGGGGGGGGCGGCCTGCGCGGACGGGGCGCTCAAGGCGCTCAGCACGATGCCCAAGGCACAAACGATTTTTTTCACGGTTTCAGACTCCCTGTTTCAGACTGGCTTCGATGAACTGGTCGAGGTCGCCGTCGAGTACCCCCTGGGTATTGCCGACTTCGACGTTGGTGCGCAGATCCTTGATGCGCGACTGGTCGAGAACGTACGAGCGGATCTGGTGGCCCCAGCCGATGTCGGTCTTCGAGTCCTCGAGCTTCTGCTGCTCGGCCTGACGCTTGCGGATCTCGGCTTCGTACATGCGCGATTTGAGCATGGCCATCGCCTCGGCGCGGTTGCGGTGCTGCGAGCGGTCGTTCTGGCACTGCACGACGATGCCCGACGGGACGTGCGTGATGCGCACCGCCGAGTCGGTCTTGTTGATGTGCTGGCCGCCGGCGCCCGAAGCGCGGTAGGTGTCCACGCGCAGGTCGGCCGGGTTGATGTCGATTTCGAACGTGTCGTCGATTTCGGGATAGACGAAGATCGAGCAGAAGCTCGTGTGGCGGCGCGCATTCGAGTCGAACGGCGATTTGCGCACCAGGCGGTGGATGCCGGTTTCCGAGCGCAGCATGCCGAAGGCGTATTCGCCGGAGAGCTTGATCGTTGCCGTCTTGATGCCGGCGACGTCGCCCTCGGATTCTTCCATGACCTCGACGCTGTAGCCCTTGCGCTCGCCGTAGCGCACGTACATGCGCAGCAGCATCGACGCCCAGTCCTGCGCTTCGGTGCCGCCGGCGCCGGCCTGGATGTCGACGAAGCAGTTAAGCGGGTCGGCCGGGTTGTTGAACATGCGGCGGAATTCAAGGCCCGAGATGTCCTTCTCGATCACCGCGACGTCGGCCTCGACGGCGTGCAGCGTGTCGTCGTCGTTCTCCTCGCGCGCCATGGCGAACAGTTCGTCGGCATCCTTCAATCCGTCGCCGACGCGATCGAGCGTCAGCACGACGTTTTCGAGCGACTTCTTTTCCTTGGAAAGTTCCTGTGCGCGGTCGGCGTTGTCCCAGACCTTCGGGTCTTCGAGCTCGCGCGAGACGGCGTTCAGCTGATCGAATTTCTGATCGTAGTCAAAGATACCTCCGCAGCTCGGCCGTTCGCTGGGCGAGATCGGCGAGCCGGTTGGCGATGGTATTGAGCTGTTCGGCTTCCATGATTGTTCTGACCGCTGAATAAAACGGGGGATTATAACCGTCGGCAGGCGTGTTCAGCCCATTTTCACGGTCTTTTGCCGTTACCGGATGGCTGTGGTGCGTTGCAATATCTGTATGCACCTGGCTGGTGCGTGATCGTGGCGAGTGCCTTGGCCGGCGCCCGGCGGATCGCCGTGCTGCTATTCGTTTTTGCCAATTTAGAACAATGGCTTGGGCTGGTTTTCCGGCCCGAGTAGGCGGGTTGGCAAGCTCCTTGCGATAAGTCCGCTACGGAAATCGATTTCAGGCGGTCATCATGCGCGATACGGGAACAATTCGTCGAACGGGCGCTTCGGCCAGACCGGGCGCCACGCTGGGCCGGATCGGCCTGCTGCAGCTGCTGCCGCTCGGTGCCGGCGGCGCGCTGGCCGTTGTCGCCGGGCAGCCGGAAAATCCGGCCGGGTGGCTGGCAGCGGCGGTTTTGCTCGGGCTCACCTTGTGGTCCGGCGTCTCGCTGCGGCGCGACATGGCACGCTGGGACGGCGCACTGCAGGCCTTCACCGCCGCCCTTGAAGGCGGAGATCTGACCGGTCGCATCGACACCGGCCAGGCCGCGGCCTACGCGCCGCTGGCCGAGCGCCTGAATGCCATGGCGCGTTCGCTGGCGCGGGTCTTCGTGGCGTTTGCGCGCTCGGCACAGGAATTGTCGAGCGTCGCGCACGAGACGACGAGCAACGCCAGCGGCGGCGACGCCGGCGTGCGCACGCAGCGCGACGTGACGCTCAGCTCGGCGGCGACGCTCGAACAGTTGTCGGTCAGCGTGTCGGCGACCAGCGAACATGCGCGGACGGCGGCCGAGACGGCGGCGGCGACCAGCGATGCGGCGGCCGACGCAGCGCGCCGGGTAGCGCTGCTGTCCACTACGCTCGGCGGCCTGCGCGATGCCGTCGCCGGCGCTGCGGGGCAGGCGACGCAACTGGGTCAGCGTTCGCGCGAGATCGAATCGATCGTCGCGCTGATCAAGGAAGTCGCCGAACAGACCAACCTGCTTGCGCTCAATGCAGCGATCGAGGCGGCACGGGCCGGCGAGCAGGGGCGCGGTTTTGCCGTCGTTGCCGACGAGGTGCGCAAGCTGGCCGAACGCACGAGCAAGGCGACGCGCGAAATCGACCTGCGTATCGGCAGCATCCGCAGCGAGATCGGCATCATGGTCGAGTCGATGGAGCAGACCAATCGCCAGGCCGGTGCCAGCGTCGGCGAGGCCGATGGCGCCGTGGCCGCGCTGGCGCTCGTCTCCGGCAACACCGGGCAGACGCGCGACCGGATCCGCGAAATTGCCGCCGCCTGCGCCGAGCAGAGCGTCGCCAGCCAGAGCGTCGCGCGCAGCATCGAACAGGTGGCGCAGCTGGCCGACCGCAACGAGACGCTGGTGCGCGAGAACAGCGACCTGTCGCGCTATCTCGATCAGCTGGCGGACCAGCTGAACGCGATGCTTGAAGAATTCCGCTACGAGTGACCGCCATGACGACATCGACATTGATTTTTGCTTTTCTCTTCCTGCTCGCGCTGCTGGCTGCCGGCGGCTTGCGCCTCGTCCATCGGCAGCGCTTGCGGGCCGGCAGCACGCTTGACCTGCACGATGCCTTGCGCTGCTGCGACTGCCTGCTGCGCCTGTTGTCGAATTTGCAGCAGCACCGCGGATTGAGCAGCGGCTGGCTGGCCGGCGACAAAAGTTTCGAAGTACGGATGATGGGCAAGCGCGCCGAAATCGAAGCGCTGTTTGCCGAGCTCTCGCCTTTTGTCGCCTGCGAGAGCGAACGGACGCGCCCCTGCCTGACCAGCAACGACCTCGCGCTGTTGCGCTTCAAGTGGCGAACGCTGAGCGACGAACTGGCGCGCGGCAGCGTCGAGCAGAATATTGCGCAGCATGGCGCGCTGATCGCCCAGGTGCTCGACTGGCTGGCGGCCTTCGGCGAGGCGCGCATCGAACTGGCCGGCGGCGGGCGCGTGCAGCCGGAGCTGGTGCGCAATTATTCGCATCGCCTGCCAGCACTCGCCGAGTGCCTGGGGCAGGCCCGGGCGATCGGCAGCAGCGTCGCCGCCCGCCACGCCTGTCCGGCGGTGGCGCGGGTACGCCTGATCTTCCTGATCGAGCGTTCCGAGTCGCTGCTCGAACAGGCCAGCGCCGCCGACGATCCGGGGCCGGTCGGCGGGCGGGCGAAAACGGCGGTCGGGCTGATGGCGCAGACCGTGCGCAGCGAGATGCTGGCGGCGGCCGGCGTGACGCTGTCGGCCGACGAGTACTTTTCGCTATCGACGCGTGCCGTCGACGCGACGCTCGAATGGGCGCGCGAATGCGGCGCCTGCATCGACCGCGATCTGTGCGCCGATGCCGCGCCGCAACCTGGCAGCCGCGCTGCCGCGTGGGGAGGGTGAGGCGATGGGTTTCAACAAGCTGATTCCCTTTTCGCGACCGCTGCAGCCGGCCGGCTGGCAACAGATCGACAGCGGCCGGGTGCTCAAGGTCCTCGTGCGCAATCTTGACGGCATGGTTTTCCGCTGTGCGCTCGATCCGGAATGGACGCTGCACTTTGCCAGCGAAGGCTGCTTGCCGATTACGGGCTATCCGCCCGAGGCGCTGGTCGGCAACCGCGACAGCTCGCTCGAGCAGCTGACGCACGTGGAAGACCGGCAGCGGGTCCGGCAGGCGATCATGAAGGCGATCGTCGATGGCGTTCGCTACCGCGTCGAGTACCGCATCCGCTGCCGCGACGGCAGCGAGAAATGGCTGCTTGAGCGCGGCGCCGGGGTGATCGACGAGCGCGGCGAGCGCGTCCTCGAAGGCTTCATCGAGGACGTCACCGAGCAGGTCGCCGACCAGCGCCGGCTGGCCGAGGCCGAAGTGCGCTATCGCAGCATTTTCGAAAATTCGGTGGTCGGCATTTTCCAGACCACGGCCGACGGCCGCTATCTGGCCGCCAATCCGGCGTTGGCGCGGCTCTATGGCTACGCTTCGCCGCAAGCGCTGGTGAATTGCCTGTGCGACATCGGCAGCCGCCTGTATGTCGACCCGCAGCGGCGCGACGAATTCGCCCGTCTGATCCGCGAGCATGAGCAGGTGATCGATTTTGAATCCGAGGTCTATCGCGTCGATGGCCGGCGCATCTGGATCGCCGAGAATGCCCACGCCGTGCGCGATCCGGCCGGCGAGCTGCTGTACTACGAGGGGACCGTCGAGGATATCAGCGAGCGGCGCCAGTATCAGGCGCGGCTCGAATATCAGGCGACGCACGACATGCTGACCGGCCTGCCCAACCGCAACCTGCTCGAGGACCGGCTGGATCAGGCGGTGGCGCTGGCCCGGCGCGGCGGCGGCCGGGTCGCGGTGGCCTTCGTTGATCTCGACAACTTCAAGTTCGTCAATGACAGCCTCGGCCATGCTGCCGGCGATGCGCTGCTCGTCGAATGCGCGCGGCGCCTGCGCGACAGCGTGCGCGGCATCGATACGGTGGCGCGTTACGGCGGCGACGAATTCGTGCTGATCCTCTCCGACCACGCCAGCCTGAACCATGCGCTCAAGGCGCTCGAGCGCGTCCAGCTGGCGATCGGCCAGCCACTGCTGATCGGCAGCCATGAACTGCACATCGGCTGCAGCATCGGCGTCAGCCTCTATCCCGACGATGGCGCCGACCTGCAGATGCTGCTGCGCCACGCCGACATCGCCATGCACCACGCCAAGCAGCAGGGCAAGGGGCAGTTCCAGTTCTATACCGACGTGCTCAATACCGCGGCGCACGAGCGTCTGGCGCTCGAATCGGCGTTGCGCCGGGCGGTCGAGCAGGGCGAACTGTCGGTGGTCTACCAGCCGAAGGTCGACCGCTACGGCACGCCCTGCGGCTTCGAGGCGCTGGTGCGCTGGAACAGTCCGGAATTCGGTGCGGTGTCGCCGGTGCGCTTCATTCCGCTGGCCGAGGAAACCGGGATGATCCTGCCGATCACCGATTTCGTACTGCGCAGTGCGTGCCTGGAGGCGGCCAGCTGGGGCAGGCGCGCGCTGTGCGACAACGCCGAACGGCTGCATGTCGCCGTCAATCTGTCGGCGCGCCTGTTCAAGGACCCCCGCCTCGTGCAGCAGATCGCCGCCGTGCTCGCCGAAAGCGGCCTGCCGCCGCAATGCCTCGAGCTGGAAATTACCGAGAGCCTGCTGATCGGCGATGTCGAGCAGACCGTCGCCGTTCTGCTCGCTCTGAAGGCGCTCGGCGTGCGTATTGCGATTGACGATTTCGGGACGGGCTACTCGTCGCTGGCTTATCTGAAGCGCTTCCCGATCGACGTGCTGAAGATCGACCGCTCATTCGTCATCGACTGCGAGCAGGGTGAGGAGGCAATGGCCATTCCGCGGGCGATCATCACACTGGGGCACAGCCTGCACATGCGTATCGTCGCCGAAGGCATCGAAACGCCGGGTCAGCTGGCCGTGCTGGCGGCAAGCGACTGCGAGGAGTTTCAGGGCTATCTGTTTGCGCGGCCGCTGACGCCCGAAGGCGTCGTGGCTTTTTTGCAGGGAGCCGAAACACTAAGGAATCGCTGAACAAATCGCCTGATTTGAGCTAATGGCGACCTCCCAAACTTGCGTATCTGCCCATGCCCCGCCAAGCCAGTTTTGCCGACCTTGATTACGCCAACAAGAAGCGCCAGACCAGACGCAAAGTTTTTTGAATGAGATGGAATTGGTGATCCCCTGGGCGGTGCTTGTGGCGCGGCTCGAGCCGTATTGCCGAAGAGCGGGCGGCGCGGACGTCAGCCGATGCCATTGGAGAGCATGATCCGGATTTGCTGTACCCAGAACTGGTTCAACCACTGGCAGCAGAAGCTTTTTGCTTCGGTCCATCAAGTTTCAATAGGCCGCGGCGAAGCTGCTGCTACGTGGAGGAGCGAGCAGGTCTTTGAAGGCTTGCTCGACGATCGGCGAGGTGGCGACGAAATCAACGGCCTTGCCGCCCACCGTCTGCAACAATCTGATCAGGTGAATACCGCACCGGTCGATTTCACGGACGCCCGAGAGGTCGACTTTCAAATGTGGGTATTTCCGCATGGCATTGATGATCCTGTCCTCGAGTTCGTCGGAGAAGGCCACAGTCATCTTTCCGTCCAGAACCAGATGGAAACCGCCATCGTCGTTCGTTCCTTTGTTGTTCATCTCTTCCTCCTTGGTGTCAGGCCCCGGTATTTTCCGGTTGAAATCAGGTTGTTTTGTACCGGCGGCTTTGGCGTTCTTGCCTGCCGTCGATGGTTGCAGAAGGTGGGACTTTAGCGCCGTAGCATTTCATTCGTATTACACGGCGCGAGTGCGTTCATGAAATTTGAGAATTCGGTAGGCATTTTATTTCCTGTAACAAAGTGGCAATAGCTCCTCGCTAGATTGTGTGTGTTGCGGCGCAGCATTGTGCCGTGTGTATTGGAGCGTCGTATGCCTTTGCAAAACCGAGTCAGCCAACTGAATGCGCTGGTTGGTTTCAACTGTTCCGATCCGGGCGCGCCGTTACAGCCTGTCCGACGTCGCCTGATTTCCCTGCTGGCCGGCACGGCGGCGTTGTGGCCAGCTTTGGGCTACGCCGATCGACTCGGTGAACGCCGCACCCTGCATCTTGGCGTGGTCGGCGAGCGGGCGAATCAGCCCGACTACGTGCTGGCGCAATACCTGCCGCTGCTCGACTACCTGCGGCGCGAGCTCGCACCGAAGGGGATCGCGCTGGGCGAGTTGCAGATCGCCGAGGATCTTGCCGAACTGGCCGGATTCGTTCGTGCGGGAAAGGTCGATGTCATTCTCGAGAGCCTGATTTCGACCTTTCGCATCAATGCCGGCGATGCCTTGGTGCGGCCTGTGCTGGCCGCCTGGCGCAAGGGGCAGCGCGAGACACGCACGGTCTTCTTTGTTCGCCAGGACAGTCAGATCAAGCAACTGCGCGATCTGGCCGGGAAAACGCTGGCGCTGGAGTCGTCCCGGTCGACCACCGCCTACGCGCTGCCGAGGATTGTGCTGCGCCGGCACGGGCTGGACGTGCAGCCGCTCGGCGGCAGCAATGGCGGGCCGCACAGCGTGCGTTGCGTGCTGGCGAACGCCGAATTGAATCAGGCCTACTGGGTTGGTCGTGGTCAGACCGATGCGGCGGCCTTCAGCACGGAGGATTGGGAAGCGCTGCCCAGTGGCTTGCGGCAGGAACTGCGGGTCATTCACAGTACCGATCCGATCCTGCGCTGGTTGCTGTCGGCGCGCGCCGGGCTTTCATCCGTCGCCCTCGCGGCGGTGCAGGCGGCGCTTCTCGATATGTCGGCCAGTGCCGAGGGGCTGCGGGTGTTGCAACAGGTTGGACGGATTCGCCGCTTTGACCGCTTGAGCGTCGATGATCTGGCGTCGATCAAGCATTGGCGGGACGTTGCCGCCCGCTCGGGGTTCGGCGAATGAGGCTCAACACGCGATACGCCATTTATTTGTCCGGTGCGCTGCTTTCCGGCGCGCTACTCATGCTGCTCGTGGTCGGCGCGATGCTGCTCAAGGACGGTGACCCGTTCCGCCAACGCTTGCAGCAGGAACTCAAATACAACCTGATTCTCGATCAGCAGGAATCACTGACCGCGACCGCCGAATATCTGAGTCGGCGTCTCTTCAATCCGTTGCAGCAGCTCGATGTTTCCACGCTCAACCGCGAGATCGCGGAGGTCGGTGCCTGGTTGCCGGTACACCGCTTCGAGATCGTTGATCTGAACGGCATCGTTCTGACCGACGGTAGCCGTGAAAATCCGCAATACGGGCGTCGTATTGACGACGAGCGCATTGGTAACTTCAATCTTGATTATCCGCACGTTTATAGCTTTCCGGGGGACGGCGGCGTACCCGGTGGTATCGGGCTGTCTTTTTCGATCCGACGCGATGCAAAACTGGCTGGATATGCCCGTGTCGTTCTGGCGGAAACCGCCATCGTCTCGTTGGTCGATCGCGTCGATTCACTGCTTGACCCTTTATGGCGTAGCGCGCTCGATGCGCTCTATCTGCTCGGGCTGGCTGCCGCGCTCGGTGCGATGCTGATCGCCTGGGCGTTCAGTTCGTTGTTTTCACGCCGTCTGTCGGCTCCGCTGACCGAGATGAATCTGGCTGCCAGAAAGTTCGCCGATGGACAGCTCGATTACGTCATTCCCGTTACTTCGCACGATGAAATCGGCGAGCTTGCTGGCTCATTGAGCAAGATGGCCCGCCAACTTTGGAAGAACGGTCGCTTGCTGACCAAGGCACAGGAAATATCCGGTGTTGGCGGCTGGGAATGGTCGTGCGGGTGTAAAGGCGAGTGCGAGTGTGGATCTGAGTCCTGGGTCGATGCGCCGTCCGAGCGTTTCGATTGGTCGCTGCAGGTTGCCCGCATCTTCTCCATGGCTCACGAGGCCCTGCCTGCGACCCGTTCGGCACTGGTCGCGCTGGTGCACAGTGAAGACCGCGGTGCGCTGCTCGATATTTTCGTGGCCGATTACACGCAGAGTCCGCATTTCAGTCTCGAGTTCCGTTTGCTCGGCGACGGTGGCGAGCCGCGCCTCCTGCACGTGGTTGGGGAGGTGACTCCCGCCGATGGCGGGCGGCCTCGCCGCATGATCGGCACCTTCCAGGACATTACCGAGCGCAAGCAGGCCGAGGAGCGCCTGCGTTTCCTCGCCAGCTTCGATCCGTTGACCGGCTTGCCCAACCGCAGTCTCTTTCAGGATCGCCTGAGCCATGCGCTGGTGCATGCCGACCGCAGTCACGGACAGGTTGGCCTGATTTTTATCGATCTGGATCACTTCAAGACGATCAACGACACGCTCGGCCATGCTTTTGGCGACGACTTGCTCAAACAGGTCGCCCAGCGTCTGAGTGACGCAGTGCGCGAGATCGATACGGTGGCACGCCTGGGCGGCGACGAATTCACCATCATTCTTGAGGATCTGCATTCCGCCGACGATGCGGCGCTGGTCGCCGGCAAGGTGCTTGAGGCCATGGCGCCGGCTGTCTGCCTTGGCGCACACGAGCTTTATATTACGGCGAGTATCGGCATCACGATGTATCCGGACGATGCCAACCAGGTGGCGACCTTGTTGCGCAATGCCGACACGGCGATGTATCGGGCGAAGGCGGAGGGCAGGAATTCCTATCGCTTCTTCACGCGCGAAATGGATGAATCCATCCAGGCCCATTTGCTGCTCGAAACCGCCTTGCGCAATGCGCTGCGCAAGGAGGAATTCGTGCTTTTCTACCAGCCGCAGATCGACGTGCATAGTGGCGATATCGCAGGTTTTGAAGCGCTGCTGCGCTGGCGTCGGGCGGATGGCGTGCTGGTTTCTCCGGCTGAATTCATCCCCGTGCTCGAAGAAACCGGGTTGATCGTCGAGGTCGGGGCCTGGGTGATTGTCGAGTCCTGTCGCTGGCTGTCCAGATGGCGCGCTGCGCATGGCTCGGAGGCGACCATCGCGGTCAATGTCTCGCCGCGCCAGTTCCTGAAGGCCGATTTGCCCGGTGTGGTCGCGCACGCCCTGCTGGTCACGGGCTTGCCGGCATCGGCGCTGGAACTGGAAATCACCGAAAGCAGCCTCGTCAATGCGCCGGCAACGCTGAGCACGATGGAGGCGTTGCGCTGGATGGGCGTTGGCCTGGCGATTGACGATTTTGGTACCGGCTATTCCTCGCTTTCTTACCTTAAACGTTTCCCGATCAACAAGCTCAAGATCGATCAATCCTTCGTGCGCGACATCACCGAGGACGAGGATGCCGCAGCCATCGTCAGCGCCATCATTGCCCTTGCCCACATCCTGCAATTGCAGGTAGTCGCCGAAGGCGTCGAGCGGATCGAGGAGCTTGGTTATCTGCGGCGGCATGGCTGCAACTATGTCCAGGGTTACCTGGTGAGCCGTCCGCTCGACGAGCAGTCGTTGAACGGCTGGTACGACAATCTGAGCAATTCACTGTCCTGGCAAGCCAAAGTCATTCCGCTGCATTCGGTGCGCGATTGATTCGCGCCTGGTCCGTGAAAACAGTTTTTCCAGGCTGTCCGGCGGTGGTATCGGCGGCTCGGCCCTTCTCCAGAGCGGCGTAGAGGCATTGATTCGCTATGTCGCCGCGCTGGTGCACAACGTCAGTCGGCAAGAAGAGTGCTCCCGGTCAATGTGAATATTTTCAGCAACGCTTTCGTGTCGGAAAAGGATTGAGAAATGTTTAAAAACGTAAAAATCAGCGCCAAACTCGCTTTCGGCTTTGGCACCGTGATCGTCCTCATGCTGCTGCTGGCCTTCATCAGCATCACCCGTCTGGCGCAACTCGACGAGTCGATCACGACCATCGCCGACCAGCGTTGGCCACGCGCCCAGATGTCGTACGAAATCATCGAGGGCAGCAGCAACATCGCCATCCGCCTGCGCAACATGATGCTCGACAGCAGTAAGGAGGACATGCAGCGCAACAAGGAGCAGATTCTGGAGCAGCGCAAGCTGATCAGCGCGACGCTCGAAAAACTCGGCGGCCAGCTCACCACATCGCGCGGCAAGGAGCTGCTGCAGAAAATAACCGAAGAGCGCCAGCGCTATGTCGCCGGGCAGGACAAGCTGATCGCGCTGGTCGAGGCCGGCCACGGCGATGCGTCGCACGACTATCTGCAAAAAGAGTTGCGCCCGGTCCTCACCGCCTTTCAGGGCAGCGCCAAAGCGCTCGTTGAATTTCAGGGTGAATTGCTGACGCAGGGCGGCAAGGAGGCGCACGAAGCCTACAGCGCGGCGCGTAGTCTGGCCGTCGCGATCAGCGTCGCCGCGTTGCTGATCGCCTTGTCGCTCGGCTTTTTCATCGCCCGCAGCATCACCCGGCCGCTTGGCGAAGCGCTGGCCGTAGCCAATGCGCTGGCCGAAGGCGACCTCTCGGTAAAAATCGAGTCCGACAGCAAGGATGAAGTCGGCCAGTTGATGAGTGCCATGCAGAACATGGTCGGCAAACTCGCGCAGATCATCGGCGAAGTGCGGAGTGCCGCCGATAATCTGACCAACGCCGCCGGCCAGGTTTCGGCGACCGCGCAGTCGCTCGCGCAATCCTCTTCCGAGCAGGCCGCCAGCGTCGAGGAAACGACCTCGTCGATGGAGCAGATGACCGCCTCGATCACGCAGAACACCGAGAACGCCAAGGTCACCGACAACATGGCGTCGAAGGCGGCCAACGAAGCGACCGAAGGCGGCACGGCGGTCGGCAAGACGGTCGACGACATGAAGAGCATCGCCAGCAAGATCGGCATCATCGACGACATCGCCTACCAGACCAATCTGCTGGCGCTCAACGCGGCGATCGAGGCGGCGCGCGCCGGCGACCATGGCAAGGGCTTCGCGGTGGTCGCCGCCGAGGTGCGCAAGCTGGCCGAGCGCTCGCAGGTCGCTGCGCAGGAAATCGGCAATCTCGCCACTTCGTCGGTCAAGCAGGCCGAACGCGCCGGCACGCTGCTCACCGAAATGGTGCCGACCATCCGCAAGACGTCCGATCTGGTCCAGGAGATTGCCTCGGCGTCGTCCGAGCAGCAGAGCGGTGTCGCGCAGATCAACGGCGCGATGGGGCAGCTCAACCAGGCGACGCAGCAGAACGCGTCGGCCTCGGAAGAGCTGGCGGCAACCGCCGAGGAACTTGGCTCGCAGGCCGAGCAATTGCAGCAGACGATGACCTTCTTCCGCCTCGCCGACCAGCCGCATCGCGGCGCCAGGAGTTTCGCCCCGGCGGCACCCGCCGCGACGGGCGGCGCCAAGCCGCGCGCCGGTGGCGGCGGCAGTGCTGGCGGTCACCGCACAGCGGCGGTGGCGCTGAACGAGGGCGATTTCGAGCGTTATTAGGGAGCCATCATGGGACAGCTTGTACATACCGATCCGGTGGCGATCGAGGTCGGCGAGGCGCCCTCGCAGTACCTGACCTTCTTGCTGGGCGGCGAAATGTTTGGCGTCGGCATCCTCAACGTCAAGGAAATCATCGAATACGGCAACCTGACCGAAATCCCGATGCTGCCGGCGTTCATTCGCGGCGTGATCAACCTGCGCGGCAGCGTCGTGCCGGTGATCGATCTGGCCGCGCGTTTCGGCGGTCAATCGACCGAAATCGGCCGGCGTACCTGCATCGTCATCGTCGAAGTACCCGATGAAGACATGCGCCACGATATCGGCATCATGGTCGATGCCGTCTCGGAAGTGCTCGACATTCCGGGCAACGAGATCGAGCCGCCGCCCGCCTTTGGCGCCAGGATCCGCGCCGATTTCATCTTCGGCATGGGCAAGGTCGCCGGCAAGTTCGTCATCCTGCTCGACATCGACCGGATGCTGTCGGTGGAAGAAATCGCCCTGCTCACCGGCGGTAACGACGGCGCACCGGAAACGCTGGCTGCTGCGCCGGCTTCTTGATTCTTTCACCGACCCTGACTTGATACCGCAAGGGGATTCTTTTGGACTACAGCAAACTGCCCTCCAAGGAAATCGAACGCCTGTCGCGCAGCATCCATCCGGGTGCCTGGGCGATCGAGCAGGGACGGCCGATGTCGACGCTGCTCGGCTCGTGCGTCGCGGTTTGCCTGTTCGATCCGCACACGCGGGTCGGTGGCCTGAACCATTTCATGCTGCCGCACATCCAGCGCAGCAAACACGATGACGTCGACTCGCTGCTTTCCGGCAGCTACGCGATGGAGGCGCTGCTCAACGCCCTGCTGCAAAAGGGCGCGAAAAAAGCACGCCTGCAGGCCAAGGCTTTTGGCGGCGGCACGATCATCGACTCGACCGGCGGCTCGCTGAGCGTCGGCGTGCGTAATGCCAATTTCACCAAGGAATGGCTGGATCGCGAGGGCATTCCGCTGAAATCGTCGGATTTTCTCGGCCCGTGGTCGCGCAAGGTGTTGTTCCTGCCGAGCACGGGCGACGCCTATTGCCGGCGTCTGGTGACCAACATGGCCAACGCCGAGGTGATCGCGCGTGAAGAGCGTGCCTACGCCGGCACGCTGGTGCAGAAGGCGAAACCCGTGGCCAACAAAATCGAGCTGTTTTGATGATCGAGACAACGATTGCCGCAACCATTACCGACCAGGAATTCGCACTGTTCCAGCGCCTGATCTACAAGATCGCCGGGATCAGCCTGAGCGACGCCAAGAAGGTGCTGCTCGTCGGTCGCCTGACGCGCCGCCTGAAACAATACGACTTCAGCACCTTCACGCAGTATTACCGCATGCTGGCCAGCGGCGAGCATGCCGACGAACTGCAAACGATGGTCGATCTGCTGACCACCAACGAAACCTATTTCTTTCGCGAACCCAAGCACTTCGATTTCCTGCGCGACGAAATCGTGCATAAGCGCAAGAGCTCGGCGACCTTTCGCGTGTGGAGCGCAGCGAGCTCGACCGGCGAGGAGATCTATACGCTGGCCATGACGCTCGCCGACAGCCTGCCGAATACGCCGTGGGAGATCGTCGGTTCGGACATCAGCACGCAGGTGCTGGCCAAGGCGGCGACCGGCCACTATTCGCTGGCGCGCACCGAAGGCATTCCGCCGGCGTTCATGAAGAAATACTGCCTGAAAGGCGTCCGCTCGCATGCCGGCAGCTTCCTGATCGCGCCCGAGTTGCGCAAGCGCACGAGTTTTCATCAGATCAACCTGACGCAGCCGGTCGATGCCGACATCGGCGAATTCGAAGTCATCTTCCTGCGCAATGTGATGATCTATTTCGATCCGCAAACCAAGGCCAAGGTGGTCAACAACCTGCTGCCGCGCCTGAAGCGCGGCGGTCATTTCATCATCGGCCATTCGGAAACGCTGAGTGGGCTGGCCATCGGGCCGCTGGAAAGCGTGCGCCCGACGATTTACCGCAAGCCATGAACAGCGCTGCGAGCAAAATCCGTAGCGTCGTTCTCGAACCCGGCGAGTTTCATTTCGGCGGCGGGCATCGGTGGATAGGTGGAAAGCATCTCATGCCGGAACAGGCTGAAATACAGAAATTTCTTTCTGGGTTGCGGGAATTGAAGGCCTCGGCCTTTCCAAAACGCTGTGCCTGTTGTGCCCGGGAATATGCCTCCGCCGCTGAATTCATTTTGGCGACCCAGGCGCCGCAGTCGAATTGCGGTGGGCTGAAACCTGGCGAGGACGACGATGGCTACCCGATTATTGAGTTGTTCCGCAACTGTGCTTGCGGCTCGACCTTGATGGAGAGCTTCATGATCGTCGCGACTTGACGGAAACCGGCGGCGGGCGTCGACGGTGCTTCGAGAAGGCATTTGGCGATCCGCTTGCCCGGGGAGATACCGGGGAGGTGGCTTGCGCCGAACCGCGATGCCTCGACTACCCGACGATGGCGGGGGGGGGCGCCCTCAAGTGCGACGACCGAGGCCGCGCTGCGCACCGTATGGCGAGCGATCGCGATCGCCGGGGGACGGTCCGCAGGCATTGTGGTTCCAGCGCGTGCACGCCAGCAGCGATGACTGGCTGCGCTGACCACGCCAGGCCGCTCCGATCGCTGTGTGGAATTCCCGCGCCACGCTGCTCGGGATCAGGTAACCGCGGTCGGAAACGTTGGCCTTGGCGGTCATCCAATCGACGAGAGCCAGCAGCAGGAACATGCCGCCCTTGAGCGTCAGCAGAATTGCGTTTACCAGTTTCCTGCTCATGTGATCCGTCCTCGATGAGTGCCGCAACGCCGCGCTAATCATATAAACGATATGCGCTATTTGTGACAGGCTGATTGCAGTCAGGGGGGCGCCGATGCCTCCGGCCCTGCTTGCGTCCGCTGGTCTGCGAAGCAAGGCTGGACGCGCCGCCATTCATCCCGTCCAGCCGGTATCTGACTTGGTTTTTCCGGGTTCTTGCCTGTAAAGTATATACGATTTATACTGTATATACAGTATTCGCGAAAGGCTGGGCATCAGGCCAAAAAAGCGAATTGCTCCGCGCGGTCTTGGCTGTGCTCTCGATGTTGTCCGATGCCGAACTGCTGCAAGCGCTGAATGGCATCGACAAGTTGAAACCCGGTCGTCCAGCGCGATAGTGGGTGTCAATTTCTTGATCGCGTCGGAGCAATAAGGGGCGGGGCGGACGCTTTAAGAATTCTGATCAGTTGCCCCCGCGAGGTCTTGCCGAGCGTGTCCCACGTTTGTTCACCGTCGAGTTGTATCAACAATCCAGGAGAATGGATGCCATGCGCACTTTTATGATCGCCAACCCCAAGGGGGGGTGTGGAAAATCGACGCTTGCCGTTCATCTGGCGAGCTGGTTTGCACGGTCCGATGAGGTTGTTTATCTGGGTGATCTCGATCGACAGCAGTCGAGCCGCCAGTGGCTGGAATTGCGGCCACCGGCGCTGCCTACGATTCGGCACTGGGCGCTATCCGAAAGCGAGGTGAGCCGGCCGCCGCCGGATTGCAGCCTGGCCATTCTGGATACGCCGGCCGGCCTGCACGGCAAGCCGTTGAAGAAAATGCTGTCGGAAGTCGATCGTGTCATCGTGCCGGTCTCTCCGTCGCGCTTCGACATGCACGCCAGCCGCGATTTCTTCGAAGAGCTGGCCGAGATAAAAGCGGTGCGCAAGGAGAAGGTCGGCATCGCGATCGTCGGCATGCGCGTCGATCGACGGACCAACTCGGCGCAACAGCTGATCGAGTTCTTGCAGGAGTTCGATCTGCCGTTGCTGAGTTGCATCCGCAGCGCGCAACGCTACGTTCAGGCCGTCGATACCGGAACGACGCTGTTCGATACGCACTGCGTAGGGACCGCGGATTTCGAACAGTGGCAGCCGCTACTGGACTGGCTGGTCAGCCGGCGCTAAGGAGTCGAGAAAAAATAATCTGGACGTTAATACGCTTTTCGAATAATTGTAGGTCGGGTTAGCGGCTTTATTGCGTAACCCGACTCGGGCTACTGCCAAGACAGATGTCGGGTTACGCTGCGCTAACCCGACCTACTCGAAGTGTTCAAGTTATTTTTTCTTAACGCCTAAGTTTCGTGGCTGGCTGGCGTTGCCACTGATTTCACCGCCCACACATTTCAGACATCCTCTCGCGCCACTCCCTTAGCTGCTCGTCCTCCAGCTCAAGCTGTATGGCCACGGCTTCGCTCGCGGTGACCTGCCCGTCGTCGAGTCTGCGCGTCAATTTCTCGCGTATCCTCGTCAATACACGTTCCGTATTGTCATTACTCAAAAGCTTCGCTTTTTCGAGATACGCTTCCGTCGCTGTGATCAATTTCATCGCAATTCATCCTGGTTTTTAAGGGGGCACTGGCCGAGCATAAGGCATCCATCGATTCATCCGGTTCCCTTCCGTAAAGAGAAATCTTCCGGCGTGTGCCGGAAGACGTTCCGTTTCATCAGGGGGTAATAACTGGCAGCTACGCTTGACGGGTAGTTGCGTCCGAAGGCGGTTTGCATGAGGCTTCCACGGTGTTACATACTGACAAATTGCAATATTCAGCAGCACCCAGAAAATCAATCGGACAGTCGCCCTGTTAAATAGACGATAGTCTGCAGCGTTTCCGTGTGACAGACCTTCCAGGGACCCGAATGGTGAGCAATCGGCGGTCGTTGATTCAGGAAAAAGGACACCGGCTCGGTGCGCGTTGCGCAATCCGGACCGCCGGGGATCTGTGCCATGAATCGATTTTTGTCGAAGACGACTGCCGCAACCGGGAGGTCTTCGATCTCTTTGAAAATAATCCGAATCTGTTGAACCTGCCGGTTGTCAGCAAAGGGGGCGTGGTCGGTCTGATCAATCGCGACAGTTTCATGCGCAGCATGGCGCGCCGTTTTCATTGGGAACTCTACGCGGACAGACGCTGCCGGAAGATGATGGATGAGGCGCCGCTTACGATAGACGCCGAGACGCCGATCGACGAGCTTGCCGACCTGCTGCTCAGCGCCGGCAATTCCTACAGCCTGTCCGATGGCTTTGTCATCAAGCGCGGCGCGAAGCTGCTCGGCACCGGGCTGACCAGCCATGTGCTGGAGGCATTGCTGGTCAATCAGCGATTGCTCTCCGAAGAGCTTTTGACGGCCAATGAACGGCTGCTTGAGTTGACCATTTCCGACCCGCTTACCGGCTTGCATAATCGCCGCCACTTCAATGTCGTTTTGGCTAGCGAGTTGAAACGTGCCCAGCGCGACCGGCAGACCGTCGGCTTGATCATGCTCGATATCGACCATTTCAAGAAACTCAACGACAAACTTGGACACCAAGCCGGAGACGAGGCGCTAAAGCAGGTGGCAACGGCCCTCGGCGGTTGCCTGCAACGCCCGTCCGATTATTGTTTCCGTCTTGGGGGAGAGGAGTTTTCGGTTCTGACCACCGATGCTTCATGCGAAACACTGGCCGTTCTTTCCGAAATGCTGCGCAGCAAAATCGAAGCCTTGCAGTTGAGTAATCCCGACTCTCCTCTCGGGGTCGTGACGGTATCGGCGGGCGCGGCGCTTTCCTTTCCCGGCGGCGACTCGCCGGACGAAATCTACGCCCGGGCCGATCGAGCCCTTTACCGGGCCAAAACCAGCGGGCGAAATAGAGTCGTCATGTCAGGATCGGATTTGGCCTATACCTGAGGCGGCTTGTTTCGACTCCGCTGTCGATGGATGGGCGCGCGGCTGGCTGTTACGTGCTTGTCGCACAGCCAGGCTGATCGCCACCATGTTGCAGTGGATTTTGTCCACTGGCGGTCGACACCGCTCAGCGCCTGCCGCAATCGCGGCGATTCATCAAAGCGTCATGAAACGACGCGATACTTCGGCGCCGGTATGCGGATTGCCGTGCTCGCGTCCGACGTGGCGCTCGTCTGAACATTTCGCCCTGAGCGCGGAAAACCGTGCGCGGTCAGGAAACCGAGAAACCGAAATTGACCAAACTGATCCCTGGATAATCGATGGAAAACACACAGCAGCGCACACAGCAGCGTGGCGACTCTGCCTTTCACCTCAAATTTGAAGGCAAGATGACTTATCAGTTTTACGGCGAGCAGAAAGGCAGGGCGATCGATGCCATGCAACGCCACAAGGAGATGGAGATCGATCTTTCCGCTGTCGATGAAATTGATCTTCATGGCCTGCATCTGCTCGGATTGTTGCGGGGCGCGGGGCTGGTCGTTGCAGTGTCGCCGGTTGTCGAGCAGGCAATGATGCGTTTGCTGTCGACGCACCATGCCGCGGCCCTCGGGCGTGTCCAGCGGCCTCGGGCGGCGGCGATCAATCAGTAACGTATTGCGCCTGAAACGCCCTCTGGGCTCGATCCAATTGTGCGGGGGCTGGGCCGCCGACGATCGGAAAATGCTCAATGTTGCCTCACCACCATGGAATTGCGAAACGAAATGCCGACAGCCGACTCTTTGTTTATTGACCTACTCAATTCAGGCGTTATGGAAGAGCAGACGAAAAAATTGGAGGAGCTGAGTTTTTCATGGCTTGCCTCGCAAAAAGCAGCTCTAGCCAAGTACTCCCATGATGCTCAGACAACGGCTAAAGCGGCCGGCAGGATGATTCGCGAAGGCTGATCGAACGCAAGCGGTTTCAATGGGAAGGACTTCAAGGGCAGGTTGTGGCCGGGAGCTGTCGGTCAACGAGTCGTAGAGATCGGCAGAGCGCTGGATGCAATTGCTCGATTTCCCAAAAACGCTAGCCAGATCGCCAGATCCGGAAGTTACGGGCAACGCCGCCAAGCGCTGCCCGTGGCCGTCCAACAGGCTGCCTGCAAGGGCCGCCAAGCCCACCGCTCACCTTTTCATCCGCTATCGGCTTTCGAGTAGCGCCTCGGCTTTGAATTCGCCGCATGTTGTGGTGGATTCAATTCTTCTTCGCAGGAAAAAATTACCGCTCGCTCAGGAACTCTCTTGCTGATGTGCGGCAAAGAGGACCCCTGAGTCAAGATGGCTGGCCGCGCTGAGCACGTCAGGCCGCTCCGATTCGACAGTAGTCGAGTCGCCAGTGGCTGGAATTGCGGTCGCCGACGCCTACGTTCAGGCCGTCGATACCGGAACGACGCTGTTCGATACGCACTGCGCAGGGACTGCGGATTTTGAACAGTGGCAACCTGGCTGGTCAGCCGGCGCTAGGTTTTGTCGCGTGGCTGGCCGGCGGCATCCTCCCCGAGTTCCGAAACAGCGGAGCCATGGCCCGTCGCGCTGCCGCCGGCAAATAGCCGGGCGAGGCGGGTGACTCCAGCCTCACGCTAATGCCGGAAAGCGCCGACCGTGCCATGCAGCTGCTCGCTCAGGGCCATCAACGATTGCGCTTCCGCCGCATTCTCGCCGGCCCTTCGGGTCAAGCCGTCGGCTTGTTGTGCGATGACGACGGCGTGGCTGGCGATGTTCGACGCAGCCACCTTTTGTTCCGACAGTGCCTGGGTCACCTCGCTCACGACCATCACGACTTCCTGCGTCATCTGCTCGATACGTGTTACTGAAGCGGCAGCCTCCTCGCCGCAGGTTGCCGCGGCAGTCACCTGCGCGACCACGTCGCCGATACTGTGGGTAATGTCGTCGGTGCCGGCCTTGATCTTCGCGATCACCTGCGCGATCTGGGTCGTCGATTGGGTGGTGCGTTCGGCCAGCTTGCGCACCTCGTCGGCCACCACCGCGAATCCTCGCCCGGATTCGCCGGCCCGTGCCGCTTCAATCGCCGCGTTCAAGGCGAGCAGATTGGTCTGCTCGGCGATCTCGCGGATGATCTGTGCGATCTGTCCAATCTCGCTGGATTGCATGCCAAGCGCGTTTATCTGGCCGGCCGTCTGCTGTACATGTTCGGAAATATTGCGCAGCGCGCCGGCCGCGGCATTGACGGTTTGCGCCCCCGCGCTGGCCTGACGGCCGCTGCAGGCGGCCTTGTCCTTCGCCAACTGGGCATTTTCGGCGGCGTTGGTGATGGATACAGCCAGTTCCTCGCAGGACGCAGCGATTTCCTCGGCGGTGGCCGACTGATGCCCGGCGGTAGCGGCCGCCTTGGCGGCCCCCTCGTTGAGCTTGTTCGCCGACGATTGCAGGGTGCTGGCGTTGGCGTACAGGTCTCGAATCAGGCCTTGCAGCTTCATCCGCATCTGTGACAGGGCGAGCATGATGCCTTCGCGCGCATTGTCCAGAATGCCGTGGCCGTTCGAGACGTCGCCGCCGGCGATCCGCCGGACCGCCGCCACGGCGTCGACCGGGTCGCCACCCAGCTGCCGCAGAAGCGCGCGCACGATCAGCAACGCGAACGTCGCGAGCAGGATCACCGCGGCCAGGAAGGCGGCAAGAAAGAGGTTGCGCGTTGCACGGTAATCGTCGGCCGATTGCTCGATGGCAAAAGACGCCTTGTCGACCGCCAATACCTCGATCTTCTTCACCAGCGCATCCATCCCCTCGCTGGCGGGGCGGTCCATGCCCTTGACCGAACGATCGACCTTCTGACCGCTCAGGGGATCGGATTTTTCGAAGGCGTCGAGGGCGGTGCGGTAGTTCTTGCCAAGCGTGGCATGCGCCGCCAGCAGGGAGTTGAGCGGCGCGGCATCGATGTCGAGCGCGACGAATTCCCGGCCCGCCTCGGCCAAGGCCTTCTGTACCGCATGCTCCTCGTTAGCGAAGGCCTTGCTGTATTTGTCGAACAGCAGCGGATCGTTGCCGCGCAGGAGGATGTTTTTCCATTCCTGAACCTGAATCTTGAAGCGCGCATGCGCCGTCTCGATACCCACCAAGGCACGGCCGAATGCCGCCTGCGTCGTCAGCGCCTGCTCCAGTTTCTGCTGCTGGTGCATCAAGGCCAGCAATCCGCCGCCGCCCAGGCAGGACAGGCCGGCGCATGCCACCACCACCAGCAGACCGAGTTTCGCGCGTACCGACATGGAACCGTTGTTAACCATAGGGATCGATTTCTTTCTTTTTAGCGAGCAGCGTCTTGACGAGCGTGTGATGTTTGAGGTGTCGCGGCCTAGTGTGGGCGCAACGATGCGTTCAGCAGGTGCTGGTACATCTCCATGACGGCATGGGTTTCGGCCGGGCAGCCGTATTTGGGGTCGGTCAGCTGGCTGGCCAAGTCGTACAGCGATCGAGCGATGCTGCGGTGCTGCGGCGAGAGTCGCCGATCGAGCTGAAATGCCATTGCCGCCTGGGCAATTTCAGCGTATTTTTCGCTCGTCATGATGGCTCCTGCTTGAGAAAGGCGGGCGGAAAGGGAGGCGCTGCGAGTTGCGGTTCCGGATCGGGCTCGGCCATGCCCCGGATTTTCGATTCGACGCGATTGCGCCCGCTCCGCTTGGCCGCATAGAGTGCGCCATCGGCCCGGCCGATGGCCGCATCGAGCGCTTCGCCGGCTTCGCAGAGTGTGAAGCCGATGCTCAGGGTGATGCTCAGCGCTTCCGTTATTCCGGCATCGAAAGGCTGCTCCGCCGCGCCGCGCCGCAAGCGTTCGGCGAGCGCGCGAGTCTTGAACAGCGAGGTCTCGCGGCTGATGACGACGAACTCCTCGCCGCCGAAGCGACCGAATGTTTCGCTGTCGGAGAGAATCTCCTGCAGGCGGTCCGCGAGTCCCTTGAGAATCCGGTCGCCCGCCAGATGACCGAAGCTGTCATTGACCTGCTTGAAATGGTCGATGTCGATTAACAGGAGGCTGCATTGGGCGCTGGCCAGTTGCTGGGCGATGCGTTCGCTGATCGCGCCCTTGTTCAGCGCGCCGGTCAGCCGGTCGTGCGTTGCCTGGTAGGCGAGCGATTGCGTGAGCGCCTCGAGTTTGCGGTTCAGCCGGTTGAGGTCGCGTTCGCGATGGTCGGCGATGCGGATCAGCTGTTTCGATTCGTGCAGCAGATGGCGGTAGCCTTCCAGCAAGGGGGCCAGCGCCGCTTTGCAGTCGTCGGAGAGCTTGCCGTCCGCAAGCGTGCGGCAAGCCTCGTCGGCAATCCGTTCCTCGTGCGCGAACAGGTTGAATTCTTCCATTGGCGTGTCTGCCTTTTTTGCCGGTCAGGCGGTTTCAACGGCGTTGTATTTGAGCGTGATGAAGTCGTTGGCGATGTCGGCGCCAAATTCGGCGATCGTGTCGTCCTCGGGGTCGTGGCGCCAGTTGAGGGTGACCGTGTTGTGGTTGCTCGATGCCTGGTCGAGGATGCGGAAGATGTTGAGCAGGATTTTTGTGCTGCTCGAATTGAAGTAGCGCAGCTCGATATCGACGGTGATCTGCGTATTTTTCGTTGCGCCGAGATATTCCATCAGCGCGGCGACGACCGGGCCGTAGAAGGCCAGCGCGTTCTCCGGGAACGATTCGCCGCGTAGCGCCAGACGGTGCGCCGAGAATTTGAAGTCGATTTCCGGCTTGTCGCGTTCGCCGGGGATGTGCAGGTCTTGCATGAGGAACTCCGTTCAGATTCAGACAGTGGCTTTGAGGTAGAAAAAGGAGAGCGCGTTACCCGATCCGGGGATTGGCTCGAAGAGAAACTCGATGGGTTCGGACGCGTCGCGCGCCACGGTGAGGAAACCGAGTCCGGCGCCCTTGCTGTTGGCATCTTGCGCTTCCTCGCCGGTGCGCAGCTTGCGCTTGTATTCGGCCTTGATCTCGTCGAGCGACATGGCATGGATGGCCTGCAGTTTCGCCTCTAGGCGCGCGACGTGGTGGGTCGCCACGGTGTTGCCCGAGACGATGTAGTAATGATTGTTCTTGCGGCCGACGGCGACGTTGCCAAAGATGGGAGCGCTGGTGTCGATGCTTGGATCGACGTCGGTGTAGTGGATGATGTTCTGCATCATTTCGACGAAGGCCGAGAACACCTTGCGTCTCGCCTGGCTTGAGTTGTCCTCGGCTTCCAGCTTGCAGCGCAGCGCTTCGCTCATGGCGGCAATGATCGGTTGCGAGAGGAAGCCGTCGTAGTAGAAAAGCACGCCCTGTTCGGTGACGAACTGGCGGTAGCCCTTGAAGATTTCGATATTCATTGCACGGTCTTTCTTACTGGTAACGGAAGGCGAAC
>JBAQRB010000045.1:0-1606 GCA_049295655.1 Rhodocyclaceae bacterium | reverse complement strand
ACCTCGTCGCGCGCATCGACAGCCTGACCCGGCAATACGGCATCGCGCCGGCCGACCTCGAAGTCGAGCTGACCGAGAGCGTCATCATGGCCAACCCGGAAGAAATTTCCGGCATCTTCGCGCGCCTGCGCCGGCTCGGCGTCACCGTCGCGGTCGACGATTTCGGCACCGGTTATTCAAGCCTCGCCTACCTGCGCCGCCTGCCGATCGACGTGCTGAAGATCGACCGCTCGTTCGTCATGAACGCCGACCGCGACGACGGCGACGCGCAGATCGTCAGGATCATCATGGCGCTGGCCCAGGCGCTCAAGCTCGACGTCATCGCCGAGGGCGTCGAAACGCGCGGCCAGGCCGAATTCCTCGCCTCCTGTGGCTGCCCGACGGCGCAGGGCTATCTCTACTCGCGACCGCAACCCGCCGCCAGTATTGAAGCCTGGTGGCGCGAGCACGCCGGCCTGACGAGCGCCCCGCCAGCGCAGCCGGTCGCCCTCGCCCCCTGAAAGGAAGCGCCATGAGCACACTTTCCCAGATGGCTGTCGACCTGATTCCCCACGGCTACTGCCTGTCGTGGCAGCCCCACCTGCTGTGGCTGCATGGCATCGCCGACCTGGTGACGGCAATTGCCTACTACACGATCCCCGTGATGCTGCTGGTCTTCGTGCGGCGCCGGCGCGACCTGCAATTCAGCTGGATCTTCGTGCTCTTCGGCATCTTCATCATGGCTTGCGGCGCGACGCACGTCATGTCGCTGTGGACCTTGTGGTTCCCCGACTATCTGGCGGCCGGCGTGGTCAAGGCGATCACCGCGCTGGCCTCGGTCGGCACGGCGCTGATCCTCTTGCCGCTGCTGCCGAAAGCGCTGGCGCTGCCCGGCCCGGCGCAGTGGAAGGCGGTGCATGACGAGCTGCGCGGCGAAATTGCCGAACGCCAGCAGGCCGAAGAGGAAATCCAGCGTATAAACAACGATCTCGAACGGCGCGTTGCCGAAAGAACCGCGCAGTTGCAGTCGGCCAACCGCGAACTCTCGCTGCTGCAGCTTGAACTGGAAGACCGCGTGCGGTGGCGCACCGCCGAACTGCAGGAGGCCCAGTCCCAGCTGGTGGCCACCGCGCGCCAGGCCGGCATGGCCGAAATCGCCACCAACGTCCTGCACAACGTCGGCAACGTCCTGAACAGCGTGAGCGTTTCGGTCGGCGTCGTCAGCGGCCAGGTGCGCGCCTCGCGGGCGGCGGGCCTGTCGCTGGCGGTGCAGATGCTCAACGAGCACGCCGCCGACCTCGGCGATTTCCTGACCCGCGACGAGAAGGGGAAGCGTCTGCCGGGCTACCTGAACAAGCTGACCGAGGCACTGGCCGCCGAACAGGAAGGCATCATCGCGGAACTCGGGCAGCTGGGCAAAAGCGTCGAGCACATCAAGGACATCGTCGCCACGCAGCAATCGTATGCCGGCGCGTCGCGCCTCGTCGAGCCGGTGCAGATCCGCGACCTCGTCGACGACGCCCTGCGCATGAACGCCGGCGCGCTGATGCGCCACGACGTGACGGTGATCAAGGGGTGCGCCGAGGTACCGTTGCTGCCGCTCGACCGGCACCGCATCCTGCAGATC
>JBAQRB010000044.1:0-4773 GCA_049295655.1 Rhodocyclaceae bacterium | reverse complement strand
ACCTCGTCGCGCGCATCGACAGCCTGACCCGGCAATACGGCATCGCGCCGGCCGACCTCGAAGTCGAGCTGACCGAGAGCGTCATCATGGCCAACCCGGAAGAAATTTCCGGCATCTTCGCGCGCCTTCGCCGGCTCGGCGTCACCGTCGCGGTCGACGATTTCGGTACCGGTTATTCGAGCCTCGCCTACCTGCGCCGTCTGCCGATCGACGTGCTGAAGATCGACCGCTCCTTCGTCATGAACGCCGACCGCGACGACGGCGACGCGCAGATCGTCCGGATCATCATGGCGCTGGCCCAGGCGCTCAAGCTCGACGTCATCGCCGAGGGCGTCGAAACGCGCGGCCAGGCCGAATTCCTCGCCTCCTGCGGCTGCCCGACGGCGCAGGGCTATCTCTACTCACGACCGCAGCCCGTCGCCTGCCTCGATGCCTGGTGGCAGAAAAAAGGAAAAGCCGAATGTCTTCCCGCAAACTGAGACTGGGCAGGACCGTCGCCGCGCTGGCCGCAGTGCTCGCTTTTTCGCAGGCGGCGCTGGCGGCGCCGCTTGACGAGCCGATCAAGCCGATTCCGCCGACGCTCAAACAGGACCCGGCGCGCGCCGCGATCGGCCGCCGCCTGTTCCACGACCCCCGCCTCTCGGCGAACGGCGGCGTGTCGTGCGCGAGCTGCCACGACCTGAGCCGCGGCGGCGTCGATGGGCGGGATTATTCGGTCGGCTTCAGCGGCAAGCGGACCGGCGTCAACGCGCCGACCGTGCTCAACGCCGCGCTCAATTTCCGGCAGTTCTGGAACGGCCGCGCCGCTTCGCTCGAAGCGCAGGTCGACATGGTGATCCAGAACCCCGTCGAGATGGGCTCGCAGTGGCCCGACGTCGTTGCCAAGGTGGCGCAGGACGCGCGTTACAAGGAAGACTTCGCGCGCGCCTACAAGGACGGCGTGACGCAGGCGAACATCCAGAACGCCATCGCCACCTTCGAGCGCACGCTGATCACGCCCAATTCGCGCTTCGACAAATACCTGCGCGGCGAGCGCGGCGTGCTCTCCGACGAGGAAAAGGCCGGCTATGCGAAATTCAAGCAGTACGGCTGCATCGCCTGCCACCAGGGGGTGAACGTCGGCGGCAACATGTTCCAGAAATTCGGCGTCATGGGCGACTATTTCGCGCGGCGCGGCAAGCCGACCGAAGCCGACCTCGGCCGCTTCCTGGCGACCGGCGACGAGGAGGACAAAAACGTCTTCAAGGTGCCCAGCCTGCGCAACGTCGCGCTCACCGCGCCCTACTTCCACGATGCGTCGGCCAAAACGCTGGCCGAAGCGGTCGACGTCATGTTCCGCGTTCAGCTCGGCCGCGCCGCATCCCCCACTGACAAGGCAGCGATCGTCAAATTCCTGGCGACGCTGAGCGGCGAAGCCGAAGGGAGACCGTAATGAGCACGCCAACCCTGCGCAGCCGCTTGGCCATCGCCGGGCTGACCGTGGTCCTCGGCGCCGTCCTCGCCTTTCTCTTTGTGCGCACGCAAGGCTACGACGAGTCGGCCTATTTCGAGAACGTCGCGCGCCTGCGCCAGATCAAGCAGCTCGACGCGCACTGGGAGCTCGACGCGCTGAAGTCGAAAATCGGCATCAACACGCATTACGATCCGCTGGTCGACCCGCTGCTCGATCTGCAGCAGTTGCAGGCCAAGCTCGGCGAACTGGCCGCCGCGCAGGGTTCCAGCGTTGCCGCGCTCGACCAGGCGATCCTGCAGAAAACCGGTCTCGTCGAACGCTTCAAAACGCACAATTCGGTGCTGCGCAACTCGCTGGCCTTCCTGCCCGGCGCGGTGGACGACCTCCGCCTGGCGATGGGCGCGGCGAAAACGCCGCCGGCGGCGGCGCGGCAAGTCGCCGCGACGGCCAACGAAGTGCTGCTCGCCAGCCTGGTGTTCAACCAGAACGGGGCCAGCGAAAAGGCAGCCGAAATCGAAGCGGCGCTGGCGCGCCTGTCGGTCGAAAAAAGACAGCTGCCGACCGGCGTCGGCGACAGCATCGACATCTTCGCCGCGCATGTGCGCACCGTCCTGCGCGAGCACCAGTCGGTCAACGGGCTGCTTAACCGGATCGCCGACGTGCCGGTGGCGGCGCGCGTCGACGACATCGACCGCCTGCTCGCCGACCGGCAACTGCAGGCCGCCGCCGAGTCGCAGCACTACCGCCGGCACCTGCTCGCCTTCTCGGTGCTGCTCACCGCCCTGCTCGTCTATGCGGCGATCTGCCTGATCCGCAGCCACGCCGTCATCAAGCGCGTCAACCTGCAACTACGGGAAGCCAACGAAGGCCTCGAACAGCGGGTGCGGGAACGTACACGGGAATTGCACACGGCGCAGGCCGAACTGGTGGCCACCGCGCGCCAGGCCGGCATGGCCGAAATCGCCACCAATGTCCTGCACAACGTCGGCAACGTCCTGAACAGTGTGAACGTGTCGACCGGCGTCGTCAGCAACCAGGTACGCAACTCGAAGGCGGCGGGACTGAGCCGCGCCGTGCAGCTGCTCGACGCGCACGCCGCCGACCTCGGCACTTTTCTCACCCACGACGAAAAGGGCCGCCACCTGCCGGAGTATCTGAAGCAGCTGGCCGCGGCGCTGGCCGCCGAACAGACGGCCATCGTCGAAGAACTCGGCGAGCTCTCGAAGAGCGTCGAGCACATCAAGGACATCGTCGCCACGCAGCAATCGTATGCCGGTGCCTCGCGCCTCGTCGAGCCGGTGCAGATCCGCGACCTCGTCGACGACGCCCTGCGCATGAACGCCGGCGCGCTGATGCGCCACGACGTGAGCGTGATCAAGGAGTATGACGAAGTGCCGATGCTGCCGCTCGACCGGCATCGCGTGCTGCAGATCCTGGTGAACCTGATCAACAACGCCAAACAGGCGATGGATGCGACCGACCGCACGCACCGCATGACGCTACGCGTCGGCATGGTCGATTCGATTGACGTGACCGACGGCGCAAGCGGACGCAGCCTGCAGATCTGCGTCGCCGACGAGGGCGACGGCATCGGCGCCGAGAACATGACGCGCATTTTCAACCACGGCTTCACGACGCGCCCGAACGGCCACGGCTTCGGCCTGCACAGCTGCGTCCTGGCGGCGCGCGAGATGGGCGGCACGCTGACCGCGCAGAGCGATGGTCCGGGGCTGGGCGCGGCCTTCACGCTGAGCCTGCCGGTCGGCGCCGGGGCGGGTGCATGAACACGACCGGACGCGCCACCCCCGTCCCCCGAGGGGTGACGAAACTTATAAGCCATGTAGGGTGCAATAAGCGCAGCGCATTGCGCCAGCGGCGGGTGGTGCAATGCGCTGCGCTTATTGCACCCTACGATCTCTGGCTCTGCATTTCCTTCGGTCAGATTCCGGGGCAAGTCCGGAATGACGGAGTTCGACGAGTAGGCATTTCCTGACAGCAGAAGCAGCAATGGATTACAGCGTTTTCCGTATTCCCCGACGGCTGCCGATCGCCGGCGGTGCGTAAATGGAGACACACGGACAAAGCGCATTTTCAGACCGGGATTTCCGGTCACCGGGAGAACTCGATGAACACGCAGCACAACCGGCGCATCCTGCTGATCGACGACACGCCGGCCATCCATGAGGATTTCCGCAAGGTTCTCGGCGTCCCAGCGGCCTGCGGGCTGGACGACGACGAGGCCGTGCTGTTCGGCAGCCCGGCAAAGCCGGTGTTGGCCGGTTTCGAGCTCGACTCGGCCTATCAGGGCGCCGAAGGCCTGGCCCGGGTGCGCGACTCGCTGGAGACCGGCCTGCCCTACGCGCTGGCCTTTGTCGACATGCGCATGCCGCCCGGCTGGGACGGCGTCGAGACCATAGAACGCCTGTGGCTGGCCGATCCGCGGCTGCAGATCGTCATCTGCACCGCCTACACCGACCATTCGTGGGACGACGTCGTGCGCCGGCTCGACGTCGGCGACCGCCTGCTGATCCTGAAAAAGCCCTTCGACGCGATCGAGATCTCGCAGCTGGCCAGCGCGCTCAGCGCCAAGTGGCAGACGACGCAGCAGGCGGCACTGAAAATGGCCGGCCTCGAAGCCGCCGTCGAGCAGCGCGTCGGCGAACTCCGGCAGGCCAACGCGGCCTTGCAGGCGGAAATCATCGCCCGCGCCAGCGCCGAGGAAGACCTCAAGCTGGCCGCCAGCGTTTTCCACAACACCATGGACGGCGTGATGATCACCGACATGGCGAGCCGCATCGTCTCGGTCAACCCGGCGTTCAGCACGATCACCGGCTACAGCGCCGCCGAGGCGATCGGCCAGAAGCCCAGCCTGCTGCACTCCGACCACCATGATCCCGATTTCTATCGCGAACTGTGGACCATCCTGCTGCGCGAAGGGCGTTGGGAAGGCGAGATCTGGAACCGGCGCAAGAACGGCGAGGCCTTCCTCGAATGGCTGAGCATCGGCATGGTCGCCGACGACGACGGCCGGCCGCAGCGCTACGTCAGCGTCTTCAACGACATCACCGAACTGCGCAAGAAGGACGAGCACATCCGCCACCTCGCCTTCCACGACCCGCTGACCGGGCTGCCCAATCGCGCGCTGCTGCTCGACCGCCTCGAACACAGCCTCGCCTTCGCACAGCGCGAGGCGGAAGGCCTTGGCGTCATGTTCATCGACCTCGACCGCTTCAAGCACATCAACGACTCGCTCGGCCACGACGTCGGCGACGGCCTGCTGCGCGAAGTCGCCCGCCGCCTGAGCCAGTGCCTGCGCCAAT
>JBAQRB010000043.1:0-5878 GCA_049295655.1 Rhodocyclaceae bacterium | reverse complement strand
TGAATGACACAACCGCGCGTCTTGCGCCTTGGTCTGCGCCCAAAGCGACCCCAGCGTATGTCCAAGTTATTCATTAACGAGCCCTAAGCGTGCTCCCCTCTGCAAAGCCGCCATCGCGCGCTCGGAGCAGAAAAAATTGCGGATGAACGGATGATCGACGGCCACCACCTCGGCAGGCGTGCCGCAGGCGACGATGCGCTGATCGGCGAGTACGGCGATATGCGTCGCCAGCCCGGCCAGGGTGTCAAGATCGTGGGTCACCATGAGCACGGTAAAGCCGAGCTCCTTCTGCAGCATCCGGATCAGTTGAACGAAATTCGCGCCGCGATCCGGATCGAGTCCGGCCGTCGGCTCGTCAAACACCAGCAACTCGGGCTCGAGCGCCAGCGCCCGCGCCAGTGCCACGCGCTTGACCATGCCGCCCGACAGTTCGGCGGGCATCAGGCGGCCGTCACGCGGCTCCAGTTCGACCATCGCGAGCTTGAGCAAAACCAGTTCATGAATCATCGCCTCATCGAGCACCCGCAGTTCACGCAGCGGAAAAGCGATATTGTCATGGACCGAGAGCGCCGAAAACAGGGCGCCCTGCTGGAAGAGCACGCCAAAACGCCGACGCACCTGGCGCTGCAACACGGGATCCGGGTCGAGCACGGCGTGCCCGAACACCTTGATCGTTCCCTGGCTCGGCACCAGCAGGCCGACGATCTCGCGCAACAGCGTCGTTTTCCCGCTGCCTGACCCCCCCACCAGGCCAAGCATCTGCCCGGCTTCGACGACCAGATCGATATCGCGGTGGATCAGCGTCTTGCCATAACGCGTCCATAAGCCGCGAATCTCGATGGCCGACGACGCGCTCATCCCGGCATCCCGATGCCGCGGGTCAGGATGGCGAACACCGCATCGATCAGAATCACGAAGGCAATCGAGGTCACCACCGAACTCGTCGTTTTGGCCGACAGGCTTTCGGTATTCGGCCGCACCTTGAGGCCGAAATGGCAGGCCACCAGCGCAATCGCGATGCCGAAGACAAAGCCCTTGCCGATGCCGATCCACAGGTTGGCGACCGGCACGACTTTCGGTAGGGTATCGATAAAGAAGCCGTACGACAGATCCATCTGCAGATTCGCCGAAACCATGCCGCCGATAATGCCGGCCGCCGAGCAGCAGACAACCAGCAAGGGAAGCGTGATCGCCAGCGCCACGATCTTCGGTAACACGAGGCGCAGCGTCGGCGACACCCCCATCGCGGCCAGCGCGTCGATCTCCTCGGTCACGCGCATGACGCCGATCTGGGCCGTCATCGCCGAACCGGAACGCCCGGCCACCAATACGGCGACCAGTACCGGTCCGAGTTCGCGAATGATGCTGACACCGAGCAGATTGACGATGTAGATGTCGGCGCCGAAGGTTTTGAGCTGCAAGGCGGAGAGATACGAAAGGGCGACACCGATCAGGAAGCCGATCATTGCCGTTACGGGCAGCGCCTGCGCACCGCTCTTGTAGAGATTGGCGGAGAACTCGCGCCACGGAATGTCGCGCGGGTGGGCGAACAGATAGCGCAGATCGAGCACCATCTGACCGACCAGCGCGGTGATCCCGAGCAGATTGCGCAGCGCCTTGAGCGCAAGCCGGCCAAGAAAGACAAGCGCGGGAAAATGTTCGCGGGCAGGGCGAGCCCGATCGTCCGCAACGATTCCGGCGGCACGCTCCAGCACATGCCGATGCGCCGACGGGATCACCAGCAATGCCGGCCATTGCCGCCCCCAGGCGCGCCACAAGAGGAGCGCACCGACGCTGTCGAGACGCTTGATCTCCTCCAGGTTCCAGCAGACCTTGCCTGCCGAGAGCTCGCGCAGTTGCGCATCGAGCCGGGCAATCGGCTGCGGCAAGCGCGCCAGCGTCCAGTCGCCGGCAAGCCGCACGTGCAGCGTGCCTTGATGCGAAACGGTGCCTAGCGTCGCGGCAGCCATGCTGGGGTCTGCTAGGCGGCCGCGACCGGGGAGCTGCGGCGCTTGATGCGCAAACCGGAACCGATGCGTTGCCAGGCGACGGTCTCGTCAGCCAGCACGGCGGCGCTCAGCGGGTTGCTGGCCAGCCAGTCGCCCGGCAGTTCGACCTGATAGCCGCTGGCGCCGTATCTGACGCAAAGCACCGGCAGCGTCGAATCATCGCGCGAACGATGCAGGACGGTCGCCAGGCGCAGGCAGAAAAGCAGGCGCCAGATGGCATCACCCGGCGGCATGGCGGTCAGCTTTTCGAGCTTGCCGCGCTGCCCGAGGACGAGGACGGCAAGGCAGGCCTGATCCTTTTTCGAGAAGCCGGGCATGTCGGCAAAACTCAGGATATAGGCGCCGTGCTTGTGATAGCTGTTGTGAGCAACCGAAATACCGATTTCGTGCAGGCTGACCGCCCATTTCAGGAATCGCACGTCGCTTTCATGCTCTGGCGCATCGATGTCGATCAACTGTGCGAGCAGATGCAGCGCCGTCTTTTCAACCCGCTCGGCCTGCCGCTTGTCGACCTGGTAGCGGCGCATGAACTGCAGCACCGTCGCATCGCGCATGTCGTGATGATGGAAACGCCCGAGCAGATCGTAAAGCACGCCAAGACGCAGCGCGCCATCGGAATAGCTCATGTGCGAGATGCCGAGCGCCGAAAACACCGCACACATGATCGCGACGCCGCCGGAGAGCACCGGCAGTCGGTCGCTGCGCAGGCCATCGAGACTCATCGCCTCGGCCGACCCGGCACGGATCATCAGGTTGCGCAGCGTATCGAGGCCCTCCCGCGTGATGCCGCTGATCCCGCCGGGATTCAGATTGTTCATTTCCAGCAGGTCGGCGATCGCGCGCGCCGACCCCGAGGAACCGACGGCCTCGCGCCAGCCGCAACGCAGGTAATCCCCGGCAATGGTTTCGATCTCCTTGCCGGCCGCGACTTCCGCATCGCGGAAACGCTTCTTGTCCACCTTGCCGTCCGGAAAGAAACGCAGCGTATAGCTGACGCAGCCCATGTACAGCGACTCCATCAGCTGCGGCACAACCCGCTTGCCGATGATGAACTCGGTCGAACCGCCGCCGATGTCGACCACCAGCCGCTTGTGACTCGCCGACGGCAGGGAATGCGCCGCGCCGATGTAAATCAGGCGCGCCTCCTCGCGGCCACCGATGATTTCGATCGGAAAACCCAGCGCCGCTTCGGCCTGCGGCAGGAATTCGGTGGCGTTCTTGGCAACGCGCAGCGCGTTGGTCGCCACGACCCGTACCGCATCGGGCTGAAACCCGCGCAGGCGCTCGCCAAAACGCTGCAGGGCGGCCAGCGCCCGTTGCTGCGAAGCGGTGTCGAGCAGCTTGTCGCTGCTCAGGCCGGACGCCAGACGCACCGGCTCCTTGAGCGAATCGAGCGGATAGATCTGGTCGTCAAGCACGCGCCCGACCTGCAGGCGAAAGCTGTTGGAGCCCAGATCGACCGCTGCAATCAGTTCGTAAGCCATACCCATATTTTCGATATTTCACCAGAAATTTTTTCCCATTCTAACACCGGCACCCCGCGCCAATGCTGGATTGGCGGACGTACATCTGCGCGTAACAATGCTGTAACACAATCACCGGCTTGCGCCCCCCATTCAATCCTGATCCAATACGAATATGAATCCTCGCCCCAGCTCCCCGCACCGAGACGCGCACTATTTTCCGCCCGAACATTTCCTGAATCGCGAGCTGGGTCTGCTCGCCTTCAACCGGCGGGTGCTTGCGCAGGCCAGAAACCCGAACACCCCGCTGCTCGAACGACTGCGTTTTTTATGCATCGTCTCGAGCAACCTCGACGAGTTCTTCGAGGTCCGCGTCGCCGGACTGAAGGAGCAGATCAAGCTCAATTCGGTATCGATCACGACGGACGGCATGAGCGCGCGCGAAAACTTCGACCAGGTCAGCGCGGAAGCCCACGCCATGGTCGAAGAGCAATATGCGCTGTTCAACAACGACGTCCTGCCGCATCTGGCCGCCGAGGGCATCCGTTTCCTGCGCCGCGCCGACTGGACCGACGCACAGCGCGAATGGATCAGCGCCTACTTTTTCCGTGAAGTCATCCCGGTACTGACGCCGATCGGGCTCGATCCCTCGCACCCCTTCCCGCGCGTGCTCAACAAGAGCCTGAACTTCGCCGTCGAGCTCGAAGGCAAGGATGCCTTCGGACGCAGCTCGGGCGCCGCCATCGTGCAGGCGCCACGCGTCCTGCCGCGCGTCATCCGCCTGCCGCGCGAGCTGTGCGACTGCGAGTACGCTTTCGTTTTTCTTTCGTCGATCCTGCACGGTTTTGTCGGCGAACTGTTTTCCGGCATGAGCGTCCTCGGCTGCTACCAGTTCCGCGTCACGCGCAACAGCGACCTCTTCGTCGACGAAGAGGAAATCAAGAACCTGCGCACCAAGATTCAGGGCGAATTGCCGCAGCGTCACTTCGGCGACGGCGTTCGCCTGGAGGTCGCCGACAACTGCTCGGAGGCCATGAGCGAATTCCTGCTCGCGCAGTTCGCGCTCAATGAAAGCGACCTTTACCGCGTCCCCGGCCCGGTCAATCTGGTTCGCCTGATGCAGGTACCCGACTGGGTGATGCGCGACGACCTGAAATTCAAGCCATTCCGACCGGGCACGCCGAAGGCGCTGCAAAAGTGTCACAGCATTTTCGACAGCATACGCGGCGGCGATATTCTGCTGCACCATCCTTACCAGAGCTTCACGCCGATCATCGAACTGCTCGATCAGGCGGCCAGCGACTCTCAGGTCGTGGCGATCAAGATGACGGTCTACCGCACCGGCACCGATTCCGTGCTGATGCAATCCTTGCTGCGCGCCGCGCAGAACGGCAAGGAAGTGACGGTTATCGTCGAGCTGATGGCGCGCTTCGACGAGGAAGCGAACATCGGCTGGGCGACCAAGCTCGAGGAAGTCGGCGCGCATGTCGTTTATGGCGTCGTCGGCTACAAGACACACGCCAAGATGCTGATGATCGTACGCCGCGAGGAAGCCAGTAAAGGCAGCGTCCTACGCCGCTACGTCCACCTGGGTACCGGCAACTACCATCCGAAAACCGCTCGCCTGTACACCGACTTCGGCCTGCTCACCTGCAACGAGGAAATCGGCGCGGACGTCAACGAAGTCTTCAAGCAGCTCACCGGGCTTGGCCATGCGCAAACGCTGAAGCACCTCTGGCAGGCACCTTTCTCGCTGCAGCAGAATATCCTTGCCGGCATCCGCGACGAAGCCAAGGCGGCACGTGCCGGAAAACGCTCGCGCATCATCGCCAAGATGAACTCGCTGCTCGAACCGGAAACCATCGCCACGCTCTACGAAGCCTCGCAGGCCGGCGTCAAGATCGACCTCATCGTGCGCGGCGTCTGCGCGCTACGGCCCGGCATCAAGGGGCTGTCAGAAAATATCCGCGTGCACTCGATCATCGGCCGGCTGCTCGAACACCACCGGGTGTTCTACTTCCATGCCGCCGGTGAAGACAAGGTCTATCTTTCAAGTGCCGACTGGATGGAGCGCAATTTCTTCCGCCGCATCGAACTGGCCTTTCCGGTACTCGACCGCAAGCTGAAGCGCCGGGTCATTGTCGAGGGACTGCAGACCTACCTCGCCGACAATCGGCAGTCGTGGGACATGGACGCCAACGGAAAATATCACCCGCGCCGCAATTCCCGCAGCAAGCCGCGTTGCGCACAGGGCGAGTTGCTCGAACTGCTCAAACCCTGACCATCCCCCCTTCTGCGCCTCCCGGAACGGCAAGCGCGGAAGGGGTGTCGACACCCCGTGCCCCCCGGTCGCCGGCGGGAACAGCGCGCCACAGCTAGTCGCCGCTTCTCCCCACCCCGTACAGC
>JBAQRB010000042.1:0-13856 GCA_049295655.1 Rhodocyclaceae bacterium | reverse complement strand
CTTCGGCAGCATGCCGCCGGACAGCGTGCCGTCGTCGACCATGTCGTCGATCTGCTTCGGCGTGATGCCGGTGATCAGGCTGCCGGACTGGTCCAGCACGCCCGGCGTGTTGGTCAGCAGCACCAGCGTCTCGGCTTTCAGCACTTCGGCGATCTTGCCGGCGACCCCGTCGGCGTTGATGTTGTAGGTCTCGCCGTCCTTGCCGACGCCGACCGGCGCGATCACCGGGATGAAGCCGCCGGCTTCGAGGTGGCCGATCAGCGACGGGTCGATCTGTACGATGTCGCCGACCTGGCCGACGTCGATCAGGTCGGCCGGGTTGTCCTTGTTGGCCAGAAACAGCTTTTTCGCGCGGATGAAGCTGCCGTCCTTGCCGGTCAGCCCGACCGCCTTGCCGCCGGCCTGGTTGATCAGGTTGACCACGTCCTTGTTGACCTGCCCGCCGAGCACCATCTCGACGACTTCCATCGTCTCGGCGTCGGTCACGCGCATGCCCTGGATGAACTCGCCCTTCTTGCCGACGCGCGCCAGCATGTTCTCGATCTGCGGTCCGCCGCCATGCACGACGACGACGTTCATGCCGACCAGCTTGAGCAGGACGACGTCGCGCGCGAAGCACTGCTTGAGCTTCTCGTCGGTCATCGCATTGCCGCCGTATTTGACGACGATCGTCTTGCCGTGGAATTTCTTGATGTAGGGCAGCGCCTCGGCGAGGATCGCGGCTTCGTCGGAGGGGGTAATCGAACGCTCGGTCATGGTGAATTCCCTTGAAAAGACCCGCCGGATTCTACGTTCTACACGGCGAGACGCCAAATAAAAAAGGCCGGAAGCCGGGGTTTTGAATCGTCCTGAAAACCTTAGTTCAGACCACGGCGACACGGCGGGCACAGCGAAAAGCCTTCCCTTGAGGATTTTTGTTGCTCATTTGGTGAGCAATCGATGCAATTTTGTTTTTTCGCCGTGCCCGCCGTGCCCGCCGTGTCGCTGTGGTTAATTGTTTTTGAATCACACCAAGACTGGCGTATTTACCACAGAAACAAATGCTGGCATCAACATTGGCTTGCAGGCCGTCGGGCCAGGGCCTCGAAGTCGTCGATCGGCAGCGGGCGGCTGAACAGGTAGCCTTGATAGGCATGGCAGCCCTGTCCGGCGAGGAAGCTGCGCTGCGCCTCGGTTTCGACGCCTTCGGCGATCACCGACAGGCCGAGGCTTTCGGCCAGCGCGACGACCGTCCTGGCAATCGCGGCATCGTCGGGGTCGTCGAGGATGTCGCGGACAAAGCTCTGGTCGATCTTCAGCTGGTCGAGCGGCAGGCGCTTCAGGTAGGACAGCGACGAATAGCCGGTGCCGAAGTCGTCGAGCGAGAAGCCGACGCCCTTTTCCTTGAGCGCGCGCATCTTGGCGACAATGTCCTCGACGTTGGCGACGAGCAGGCTTTCGGTCAGTTCCAGCTTGAGCCGTTGCGGGCGGGCGCCGGTGCGTTCGAGCAGCGCCAGGACCTGATCGACAAAGGCGGGCTGGCGGAACTGCCGGGCGCTGACATTGACCGCCAGGGTGAGGTGCGCCATGTCGGGCTGGGTCGCCCATCTCGCCAGCTGGCTGCAGGCAGTTTCCATCACCCACTGGCCGAGCGGCAGGATCAGGCCGGTTTCCTCGGCAATCGGAATGAACTCGGCGGGAGAAACCAGCCCGCGCAGCGGATGCCGCCAGCGGACCAGGGCTTCGGCGCCGGTGATGTCGTGCGTGCCGCTGACCTGCGCCTGATAGTGCAGGAGGAACTGGTCATGATGGACGGCATCGCGCAGATCGGCCTCCAGTGCGGCGCGCGCGGAAACGACGGTCTGCATTTCCTGCGTGAAGAAGCGATAGGCGTTGCGCCCCTCCTCCTTGGCCCAGTTGGTCGCCGTGTCGGCCCGCCGCAGCAGGGTGTCGACATCGTCGCCGTCGACCGGGCAGAGCGCGATGCCGAGCGAGACCGTGATCGACAGCGTGTGGTTTTCGATGGTCAGCGGTTCGCCGACCGAGAGCAGCAGCTTTTCCGCCAGATGGCCGGCATCGGCCGCGTCGGCATGCGGAATCAGGAAGAGAAACTCGTCGCCGCCCAGGCGGCAGATCGTGTCTTCGGCGCGCAGGACCGACTGGAAGCGTTCGGTCAGGCGGATCAGCAAGAGGTCGCCGATGCGGTGCCCCAGCGTGTCGTTGACCTGCTTGAAGTGGTCGAGGTCGAGGAAAATCAGCGCCAGCGAATCGCCCTGGCGCAGCGCCTGTTGCAGCGCCTGCCTGGCCCGGTCGGTAAACAGGGCGCGATTGGGCAGGCCGGTCAGCGCGTCGAAATACGAGAGGTGCTGAATCCGGGATTCGGCTTCGTGACGCAGGGTCAGGTCGCGAACGAAGACCGAGAACAATCCCCCCTGGCTCTCGGTGAAGGTGGCGCTGATTTCCACCGCCTTGAGGCTTCCCGACTTGGTGCGATGCACGGTTTCGAAGATGCCGCCCCCCTTCGCCGCGAGCGTCTGGATGCGATTCGCGATGTCCGTATCCGACTCGCTGGCGTCCAGGTCGGCGATCGTCATGGCCAGCAGCTCCGCCCGGGAATAGCCGGACAGGGTCACATAGGCATCGTTGACCTCGATCAGCCGGCCTTCGCGATCCGCCTGCCAGAAGCCATCCTGCGAGGTGGCCAGCGCGGTATGGTATTTGGCTTCGCTCTCGCGCAGGGCCCGCAGCGCACTTTCCTGTTGTGCGACCAGATCGATGCGGTCGAGCGCATAGCCGATATCCATCGCCATTTCGGAGAGTAGGTCCATCATCTTCGCATCGAAGGCAAGGCGTTCGGCGTGGTAGAGATTGAGAACCAGATGGACAGCCCCGCCTCGGGTCACGGGGAACGCGGCGCTGCTTCCCCAATGGAAGGAGGGGAGCTGCCCGGACCTGGGGCGGGTTCGTTCGTCGCTGGCGTAGTCGTCCACCACCGGTTCGTTTGTCCGCCAGGCGACGCCGGTCGGCCCGTTGCCATAGGGACTCGCCGGGTCGGTGGAAACCTTCAGTCCGTCGAGGTAATCGCCGGCTTCGCCAAACGAGGCAAGCACTGCCAGCCGGTCGGTGCGCGGGTCGGCGCCGCCAATCCAGGCCAGCTTGAGTCCGCCGTGCTCCACCGCAATGCGGCAGACGGTCTCGAGCAGTTCGGCTTCATCGTCGACGCGGACGATGGTCTTGTTCGTGTTGGACAAGGCCGTATAGATGCTGTTGAGCCTGAGCATCTGCCGTTCGTGGCTGGCAATGGCGTCGGCCATCTGGTTGAAGCCCTCGCCCAGTCGGCTGACTTCGTCGTCCCCGTCCACGGCCACCCGGGCCGCCAGATCGCCGGTCTGCAGGCGTCGGGCCGCTTCTTCCAGACGCGATAGCCGGCGCACCACCAGACGCTGCATCAGGCTGCCGAGCAGGAGCAGCAGCGCGACGTAGCCAACGGCGTTGGCCCCCAGTTGCCGTAGCCAGTGGCTGCGTGCCACGGCGCGCAATTCATCGATCGGCAACTTGATGCTCAACAACCCCCGCAAGTCGCCCAGTTTGTAGTCATAGGCTTCCGCGTAGGCGGCCCCGATCGATTTAGGTGCGCTATCCCGAGGCCCGTGGCAGCCCAGGCAATATTTCTCGATCCAGATCGGCGCCGTGAAGTGGTAATAGTTCTTGCCCTGCGGGTCGCTGATCAGCGCAACGCGATCGGCCGCCTGCGGATTGGCGCGAAACCACGCCATTGCCGTGAGTTCGTCCGGGTCGGCCTGATTGCCGGGGTTGCGTGGCCGGTCCGAAACATTGTTGAAGCGCAGCCCGGTCTTGATCCAGTTCGGGAAGTCAGCGGAAATGCGCGATAAAGAATGGGCAGGGAGGAATCCGACGGTCTTTTCGTTGACCGGCAATCCGCTGGCGAGAAACTGCTTTTGATAGATTCGGCGCGTCGACATCAGCACGGCCTGGATGACGCGCGCCTCGTTGCCCAGCTGCTCATGAAGCTCGGCCTCGATATGCCGGAAGGTGTAAGCCATGTCGATCGCCATGATCATGGCGATCATCGCGCTTGAACCGAGCCAGATTTTAGTCTGCAGTTTCATGCTTCATTACACTTTCGTGTCGCTTGCGTCGCATGGTTGCCGGGGTCGGGTCATCGGCTTGGTTACGGGTTTCAGGCTGGCTTCGATTTTTACCTGCGAGCGACAAATTATAGCAATCGCCACGAAGTATGGTTGCCCACGAACGCATCGTCATGCAGGAAAGCCTCGATCTCGGCGGCCGGCAACGGGCGCGAAAAATAATAGCCCTGCGCGACATCGCAGCCCCACGCGCACAGGAAACCGAGCCGGGAGGGCGTCTCCACGCCTTCGGCGACGACATCGAGCCCCAGGCTGTGCGCCAGCGGGATGGTCGTCGTGCGGATGCGGCATTGTGCGGATCGTTCTCGACGTCCATCAGCCATGGGCGCGTTCTTGCGCTGCTGCTTTGGCCTGCTCTTGCAAGGCCGCGTCGATGGCCTGGAAGCCAATGTTTACGCGCTTCTTGCCGCTTCCCCGGCGAGCCTCTGGATGGCCTCGCGGTTGCTCCACGAGAAGCATTTTTCGACGGCTGCGGGCCAGGGCAGCCAGCAGTAATTCAGGTGTTCGTCGGGGGAGAGGCGCACCGGCTGTACGGCGGGCAGTTCAAGCGAGAAGACGTGTTCGCTGTTTTCGGTGACGCCGGGGGCGTAGCGATGGCGCCATTCGGCGAAAATTTCGAAGGTGTTGATCCGCTGCCAGTCGCGCAGCCGGCCCGGGCTGGCTGCGATGCCGGTTTCTTCGCGGACTTCGCGCACGGCGGTCTCGAGCGGGGTTTCGCCGGGCTCGAGGCTGCCGGTGACCGACTGCCAGTAGCCGGGGTGCGCGGCGCGTTCGAGGAGCAGGATCTGCAGCTCGGGGGTATGGATGACAACCAGTACCGAGACCGGTTGCTTGTAGTGCGTCATGCCAGGGCCGGGAGGGTCGCCAGTTCGTTGCCGACGGCCTGGGGCGCGCCGGCAAGGGTGTAGAAGACCCAGAACGGGATGTCCTGTTCGCGCCAGGCCTCGATGGCATTGGCGAAGACTTCGTTGAGCGTCTGGAAGTTGCCCGGGTTGCCGTGGTGCAGCGCCTCGGCAGCGTCGATGACAATCACGTAGCCAGGCGCCTCGTTCCAGGAAAAGTCGGTCAGGCAGTCGTTCAGCGCGTCGAAATTCACGCCGTACCAGTCCGGGAAGTCGAGGTCGCGGCCGAGCGCCGTGAGGATCGCGTCGATGTCGTCGGAGCCGTCGGCGCTGACCTTGAGGCAGGCAAAGCCGAGCGCAGCGGCCGCGCCCTCTAGCGCCGGATCCTTGCCGGGCGGCAGGCGGTAGATGCCGGCCTGGCGGGCATCGGCCAGTTCATTTTGCAGCGGGGTGGGGTCATTGCGGTGCATGCGGTTTACTCGCGTATCCGGCGGAAGCTGCGGTAGTGGTCGTCGCTGTAGTAGTAATCGCCCGACGTCGCGACGTCGTTTCCGGGGCCGCTGCCGGCGATGATACGGCGTGCGCCGCGGTCGCGGCTGCCCGGGGTCGGCACGGTGTATTCACGGTAATAGCCGCGCGCCTGGAGCGGCAGGCGCTTTTCGAAATTGCCGAAGGGGCTACCGTCCTTGCGCGGATACGGGAAGGGGCCGCCGCGCTGGATCAGGCGCAGCGTGTGCGCCGCCTCGGGCGGCAGGTCGGCGAGTCGGACGAGGCCAATCGTGACGATGCCAATCGACTCGCTGCCGTGGCCGGCGTAGGGCGCGCGGGCTTGCGCCGTGCCGGCGCTGGCGAAAAGGCCGATGCCGCCGGCCAGCACCAGCAGCAGTGCCAGCCGGAGTTGTGCAGCAATTCGTGCGGCAATGCGCAACACGTCGCCTATGCCTTGCCGACCTCGACCTGGGTTTCGACCTTCTGGCGCAGGCGGATGTGCAGTTCGCGCAGCTGCTTCTCGTCGACCAGGCTCGGCGCGTCGGTCAGCAGGCACTGGGCGCGCTGCGTCTTCGGGAAGGCGATCACGTCGCGGATCGACTCGGCGCCGGTCATCATGGTGACGATGCGGTCGAGGCCGAAAGCCAGTCCGCCATGCGGCGGCGCGCCGTACTTGAGCGCATCGAGCAGGAAACCGAACTTGAGCTGGGCTTCTTCGGCGCCGATGCCGAGCGCCTTGAAGACTTTTTCCTGCACCGCCGCCGAGTGGATACGCACCGAGCCGCCGCCGAGTTCCCAGCCGTTCAGCGCGAGGTCGTAGGCCTTGGCCAGGCATTTGCCCGGATCGCTTTCGAGCAGGTCGAGGTGCTCGTCCTTCGGGCTGGTGAACGGGTGGTGGCAGGCCGTCCAGCGCTTGTTTTCCTCGTCGTACTCGAACATCGGGAAATCGACGACCCATAGCGGCGCCCATTGGGCGCCGGTGACGAATTTCTTCTCGTGGCCGATCTTGACGCGCAGCGCGCCGAGCGCGTCGTTGACCACCTTGGCCTTGTCGGCGCCGAAGAAGATCAGGTCGCCGGACTGGGCGCCGGTGCGCTCGATGACGGCGCGCAGCGAGGCTTCGGAAAGGTTCTTGACGATCGGCGACTGCAGGCCGGTTTCGTTGATCTGCGTGACGTCGTTGACCTTGATGTAGGCGAGGCCCCGCGCGCCGTAGATGCCGACGAAGGTCGTGTAGGCGTCGATCTCGCCACGGGTCAGCGTCGCGCCACCCGGAATGCGCATCGCGGCGATGCGGCCACCCTCGCTGTTGGCGACGCCGGCGAAGACCTTGAAGGCGACGTCCTTGAACGCGTCGGTGACTTCGGTCAGCTCGAGCGTGACGCGCAGGTCCGGCTTGTCGGAGCCGAAGCGGTGCATCGCTTCGGCGTAGGTCATGCGCGGGAAGGCCGGCAGGTCGACGTCGATCGCTTCCTTGAACACGGTGCGGATCAGTTTTTCCATCAGCGTCGTGATCTCGACCTCGCTCATGAACGAGGTTTCCATATCGACCTGGGTGAATTCAGGCTGGCGGTCGGCGCGCAGGTCCTCGTCGCGGAAGCACTTGGTGATCTGGTAATAGCGGTCGAAGCCGGCGACCATCAAGAGCTGCTTGAAGAGCTGCGGCGACTGCGGCAGCGCGAAGAACTGGCCGGGATGGACGCGCGACGGCACCAGGTAGTCGCGCGCGCCTTCCGGCGTGCTCTTGGTCAGCATCGGCGTTTCGATGTCGATGAAGCCGGCGTCGTCGAGGAAGCGGCGGAAGGCGCGCGCCGTCTTGTAGCGCAGCTGCATGTTGCGCTGCATGTGCGGGCGGCGCAGGTCGATCACGCGGTGCAGCAGGCGGACGTTCTCCGAGAGGTTGTCGTCGTCGAGCTGGAACGGCGGGGTGACCGAGGCGTTGAGGACTTCGATCTCGTGGCAGAGGATTTCGACCTCGCCGCTCGGCATGTTGGCGTTGACCGTACCCTCCGGGCGGGCGCGCACCTTGCCGGTGATCTTCAGGCAGAACTCGTTGCGCACCGATTCGGCGATCGCGAACATTTCGGCGCGGTCCGGGTCGCAGACGATCTGCGCCAGGCCGTCGCGGTCGCGCAGGTCGACGAAGATGACGCCGCCGTGGTCGCGCCGGCGGTGCGCCCAGCCGCAGAGGGTGACTTCCTGGCCGATGGTTTGGGAATTGAGTTGTCCGCAATAATGAGTTCGCATGCTGGTTCCGGGTTTACGTGTTGAGGTGTCGGGGGATGTTGGCGGGTGCGCTGGGTGCGCGGTATTTTACCGGCGGCGCGACGACGCCCATCGAGATGATGTATTTGAGCGCTTCGTCGACGCTCATGTCGAGTTCGACGACGTCTTTCCTGGGCAGCATCAGGAAGAAGCCCGAGGTCGGGTTCGGCGTGGTCGGCACATAGACGCTGACGTAATCGCCGGTCAGGTGGTTGGCGACGTCGCCGCCGGGCTGGCCGGTCATGAAGGCGATGGTCCACACGCCCTGGCGCGGATACTCGATCAGCAGCGCCTTGCGGAAAGCCTGGCCGCTCGACGAGAACAGCGTGTCGGAAACCTGCTTGACGCTGTGATAGACCGAGTTGACGACCGGGATGCGGGCGAGCAGCCGTTCCCACCAGATGACCAGTTTCTGGCCGATGAAATTGGCGGTAACCAGGCCGGTGAGCAGGATGATTGCCAGCGTCAGGATGACGCCGGCACCGGGAATGTTGAAGCCGAACAGCGTGTGCGGATGCGCCGATTCAGGTAGCAGGCGCAAGGACTGATCGAGCGTGCTGACGATCAGCGAGAGCACCCAGGCGGTGATCGCCAGCGGTACCCAGATCAGCAGGCCGGTCAGGAAATAGCGCTTGATCAGCTGCCCGCGCATGTGTCCGCACTCGCACAGGCCGTGCTGCCGCAGGGCGGGGCGCCTTCGGCCGCTTTCGGCTGTGTGGCGGTCGCCGAGGTCGGGCCGCCCTTGAAGTCGGTCGCGTACCAGCCGTTGCCTTTCAGCTGAAAACCGGCCGCGGTGACCTGTTTGGCGTACGCCGCGGCGCCGCACTCGGGGCAGGTGCTGAGCACGGGGTCGCTGAGTTTCTGCAGGTGATCTTTCTGAAAACCGCAGGCGTCGCAGCGATAGGCATAGATCGGCATGGCAAACTCCAGGAAGCGCTCGAAAAGCGCGAATTATACTCGAACGGACGGCACATTCGCGGCTGCCGTCGGCGACAAGCTGGGGGTAAAAGCCGTAATTTCAAGTGCCTACATCAGGCGAAGGTAGCCCTGGGTAATGTCCTTGCCCCAGAACAGGGCGAGCAGGCCGGCGGCAGCCAGGTAGGGGCCGAAGGGAATCGGCACGTTGCGTCCGCGTTTGGCCAGCACGATCAGGGCGATGCCGACCACCGCGCCAACCAGCGAGGAGAGCAGGATGGTCAGCGGCAGCATCTGCCAGCCAAACCAGGCGCCCAGTGCCGCAAGCAGCTTGAAGTCGCCGTAGCCCATGCCTTCCTTGCCGGTGCTCAGCTTGAACAGCCAGTACACCGACCACAGCGTGAGATAGCCGGCCGCGGCGCCGACCACCGCCGAGTGCAGGTCGACGAAGGTGTCGTTGAGGTTGAAGAGCAGCCCGGCCCAGAGCAGCGGCAGCGTGATCGAATCGGGCAAGAGCTGCGTGTCGACATCGATGAAGGTCAGTGCGACGAGGCACCAGACCAGCAGAATGGCGCCGGCGGCTGCCCAGCCGAAGCCGAAATGGGCGGCGGCAAACGCGGTGAGCAGGCCGGTCAGCGCCTCGATGGCCGGGTAGCGCGGCGAAATCGGCGCCTGGCAGGCCGAGCAGCGCCCGCGCAGGAACAGCCAGCTGACGATCGGAATGTTTTCCAGCGCACCGATCGGGTGGCCGCAAGCCGGGCAGCGCGAGCGCGGCGCGACCAGCGACAGCACCGGCGCTTCGGCGATCTCCTCGCCGCGCAACAGGGCGCACTGGCCGTGCCAGTCGTGCTCCATCATCTTGGGCAGCCGGTGGATGACGACGTTGAGGAAACTGCCGACCAGCAGGCCAAGCAGTCCGCAGGAAACAGCGAAGACGGTCGGCTGGGCGAATGTTGCCAGGAGATTTTGTGTCATCAGGCAACCGCACCGAGTTTGAAGATCGGCAGGTACATGGCGATCACCATGCCGCCGATCAGCGTGCCGAGGACGACCATGATGATCGGTTCCATCAGGCTGGAGATCGCATCGACCGCGTCGTCGACTTCGGCTTCGAAAAAGTCGGCGACCTTGCCGAGCATGGCGTCCAGCGCGCCGGACTCTTCGCCGATGGCGACCATCTGGTTGACCATGTTCGGGAAAAGATTGCTGTTCTGCATGGCGACGGTGAGGCTGACACCGGTGCTGACCTCGCTCTGGATCTGCTTCGTCGCCACCTTGTACACATAGTTGCCGGCGGCGCCGCCGACCGATTCGAGCGATTCGACCAGCGGCACGCCGGCGGCGAACATCGTCGACAGCGTTCGGGTCCAGCGGGCGATCACCGACTTGCGGATCAGCGGGCCGAAAACCGGGACGCGCAGAAGCAGCCGGTCGAAGGCGATCTGCATCGCTTCCGAGCGTTTCAGCGAGTAGAAAAAGGAATAAAGCCCGCCGCCGATCGAGCCGAAAATGGCCCACCAGTACGCGACGAAGTAGTCCGAGATGGCCATCACGATCAGCGTCGGCGCCGGCAGGTCGGCGCCGAAGCTCGTGAACACCTGCTTGAACGCGGGGATGACGAAGATCATGATCACCGCCGTGATGACGAAGGCAACGACGATGATCGCCACCGGGTAGAACAGCGCCGACTTGATCTTGCCCTTGATGGCGATCATCTTCTCCTTATAGGACGCCAGTCGGTCGAGCAGGGTTTCGAGAATGCCGGCCTGCTCGCCGGCGGCGATCAGGTTGCAATAGAGCTGGTCGAAATGGAGCGGGAACTTACGGAAGGCCTGCGACAGCGAGCTGCCGGTCTCGACATCCGATTTGATGTCGAGCAGCAGCTTGCCGACGGCCGGGTTGTCGTGCCCGCGGCCGACAATGTCGAAGGTCTGCAGCAGCGGAACGCCGGCCTTCATCATCGTCGCGAGTTGCCGTGTGAACAGCGCGATGTCCTTGTCGGTCACCTTGCCGCCGCTCTTGAAGCGCTGTTTGGCGAGTTTCGTGACGAGTACCCCCTGCCGGCGCAAGGTGGCATGAACGACCGACTCGCTGAGGGCGCGCATTTCGCCGCGGATGACCTTGCCGCCCTTGTTTTTCCCCTCCCAGAGAAAAACGGATTCTTTCGGGCCTGCGGCCTTTGTCGCACCTTTGGCAGGAGTCGCCATGGAGTCCTCGTCTTCTTTATATGTTGGTGGTCGCCAGGACTTCGTCGAGCGAGGTCAGTCCCTGCTTGACCTTGAGCAGGCCGGAGCGGCGCAGGTCATTGACCCCCTCTTTTCTGGCCTGCTCGGCCACATCGAGTGCCGTGCCATTTTCCATGACGATGCGCTGGATTGCCTCGGTCACCGGCATCACCTGGTAGATGCCGACCCGGCCCTTGTAGCCGCTGCCTTTGCAGCGCTCGCACTCGCCAGGCCCGTAGAGGGTCCAGCTGCCGTCAAGGTCGGCTTCTTCATAGCCGGCATTGCGCAGGGTCTGGACCGGCACATCGATCGCCACCTTGCAGGTGCATAGCCGGCGCGTCAGGCGTTGCGCGGTGATCAGCAGGATGCTCGAGGCGATGTTGAAGGTTGGAATGCCCATGTTCATCAGGCGGGTCAGCGTCGATGGCGCGTCGTTGGTATGCAGCGTGGACAGCACCATGTGCCCCGTTTGCGCTGCCTTGATGGCGATTTCGGCGGTCTCGAGGTCGCGAATTTCGCCGACCATGATGATGTCCGGATCCTGGCGCAGGAAGGCCTTCAGGGCAACCGGAAAGGTCAGTCCGGCACGGTCATCGACGTTGACCTGGTTGATCCCCGGCAGGGGGATTTCCGCCGGGTCCTCGGCCGTCGCGATATTGATTCCCGGCTTGTTCAGGATGTTCAGGCAGGTATAGAGCGAGACGGTCTTGCCGGAGCCGGTCGGCCCGGTGACCAGGACCATGCCGTAGGGGCGCTGGATGGCGTCGAGCAGTACCGCTTTCTGTTCCGGCTCGTAGCCCAGCGCTTCGATGCCCAGCGTCGCGCTGCTCGGGTCGAGAATGCGCAGGACGATTTTTTCACCGTACATGGTCGGCAGGGTGCTGACGCGAAAATCGATCGCGCGGCTCTTGGACAGCACGAGCCGCATGCGTCCATCTTGCGGAACGCGCTTTTCGGCGATGTTGAGGCGCGAAATGACCTTGATCCGCGAGGCGATTTTTTCCTTGATGACCAGCGGCGGCGAGGCGATTTCGCGCAAAATGCCGTCGGTCCGGTAGCGGATGCGATAGCTTTTTTCGTAGGGCTCGAAGTGAATGTCGGAGGCGCCGTCGTTGATCGCATCGAGCAGCATCTTCTGGATGAATTTGACGACAGGCGCATCATCCACTTCGGCCGAAGAGGTTTCGTCGGGCGGTTCCTGGCCTTCCTCGTTGGTGAATTCGAGGTTGATGTCGTCGCTGGCCAGGCTTTTCAGCGCTTCCTCGGAGGACTCCGAGAGTTTTGCAACGAGGGGTGCGAGCTTTCCTTCCTCGACAATCACCGGGTCGACGGCCATCCCGGTCTGAAAACGGATCTCGTCGAGAGCGCGCAGGTTGGTCGGGTCGGCGATGGCGATCGACAGCCGGTTGCCGCGTTTGTGCAGCGGAACGACGCGATGGGTGACGATCAGCTTGCGGTCGATCGCATTTTTCTGGATCTGCGTATCGTCGAATGCGGCAAGGTCAAGCAGGGGGTAGCCGAAGGTTTCTGCGGCAAAACGCGCAATTTCGAGCGCGCTGGCTTTTTTTGAGTGGATCAGCTGTTCGATGAAACTTGTCTTGCTGGCCGTCGCCAGCGTGAGCAAGGCCTCTGCCTCAACTTCATTGAGCCGACCGGCTTGCACGAGCGCGCGGGCGAGGCCGCTGAGGGAGGATTGTTGCGGATTGGCTGCCATGTCTCGCTAAAAGGCTTTGAAACGTTATCGGTGGCTAGATCCCGGCTGTCTCGGCTAGATCGTTTTGATGATGCATTGCGCCGGCTGCTTTGTAAAGGCGCCCGGGCATGGCGCGCCCGGGGGAATGGCTTTACTGCCGCAGGCGCCGGATCGGGAGGTTTTTGACGGGAATCCCCCTTCCGTCATTTTGCCGTCAGTTTGCGGCAGGCTTCAGGCTCGACCGAGAATGACCTCGGCGACAAAGCGGCTGCCGATGTAGGCGAGCAGCAGGACCATGAAGCCGGTCAGTGTCCAGCGCAGGGCGATCCGGCCGCGCCAGCCGTAGATGCGGCGACCGATCAGGAGGGCGGCGAAGATTCCCCACGAGGCGAATGCGAACAGCGTCTTGTGGTCGAGGACCAGCGCCTTGCCGAACAGCGTTTCCGAAAACAGTACGCCGCTGCCCAGCGCCAGCGTCAGCAGTGCAAAGGCGATCAGGATCATGCGGAAAAGAACCGCCTCCATGGTGAGGATCGGCGGCAGGCTGGCGAGGCTTTTGGTCAACGCGTGCCGATGCAGTTTGCGTTCGGCAAAGCTCATGAACACGGCGTGCAGCGCCGACAGGGTGAATAGGCTGTAGGCCAGCATGGCGGCCAGGAAGTGCAGTTTGAAGCCCCACGCGCCGGCATTCGCCACGATGTGGAGCTGCGGAAACAGTGCGGGCAGCAGCGCGCAGGCAGCGGCCAACGGCAGGACCATCGGTTGCAGCCCGTCCATGCGCGAACGGAAACTCTCGAGCCAGTAAATGAAGACGGCCAGCCAGAGCATCAGGGCAAGCGCAAAGCTGAAGGAAAAGCGCATGCCGCCTGCGCCAAAAAGACCGCTGTAGAGCGTCACGCCTTGCAGCAGCAGGGTGCCGGCGATGGCGCTGCGCTCCCATGGCTGCATCGGCAGCGTCGCCAGCGGCTTGTCGGTTTCGCGCCAGCGCGTGCGCCAGAAGTGGAAACCGAGCGCTGCGTAAAGCAGGGCCGAGGCGATGTGGGGCAGAAGGTGCAGTAGAATATCCGACATTCTCGAAGTTTACACCAAGCCGGAAACCAAATGCTCGACAACCTGACTCAACGCCTTGCCCGCGTCATGAAGAATCTGCGCGGTGAAGCGCGCCTGACTGAAGACAATATCGCCGATGCCCTGCGCGAAGTTCGCCTGGCCTTGCTTGAGGCCGACGTGGCCTTGCCGGCGGTCAAGGAATTCATCGCTGCGGTCAAGGCGCAGGCAG
>JBAQRB010000041.1:0-16989 GCA_049295655.1 Rhodocyclaceae bacterium | reverse complement strand
GCATCCTCGCGCTGGCCCTGCACACCAGCGGCGTGCTCGGCCGCCTGTTCGCCGAGGCGCTGCAGAACGCGCCGCCGGCGCCGCGCGACGCGCTACGCGAAGCCGGCGCGCCGCCGGTCGCCGCTTTCCTCTACGGCACGCTGCCCGAAGTCTCGCCGCAACTCGTCGCGTACGCGCTCTACCGCTGGGAGATCAACATCCGCATGGCCGCCATCCTCGGCTTCGTCGGCGCCGGCGGACTCGGGCAGTTGCTCTACGTCGAACTGGCGCTGTTCCGCACCGCGCAGGCCGGCACGGTGATCGCCGCGATGCTGCTGCTCTCGGTCGCCGTCGACGCGGCGAGCGCGTGGCTGCGGCGCCGGCTTGGCTGAAGGTCGGCCCGTTTCGGCATTCAGCGGCAGCTACGGCCGGCAAACCATTGCGCCAGTTCGCCGGCCGGCATCGGGTGGGCATAGAGGAAGCCCTGCGCGGTGTCGCAGCCGAGCTCGCGCAGCCGGCTGACCTGAGCCGCGGTTTCGACGCCTTCGGCAACGGTGCCGATACCGAGCTTGTGAGCGAGTTCGACGATGGTTGCGGCGAACAGGTCGCCCCTGCCGCCGTCGATCTCGAAGACGAACGAGCGGTCGATTTTCAGGCAGTCGATCGGCAGCTGGCGCAGATAGCCGAGCGACGAGTAGCCGGTGCCGAAGTCGTCGACGGTGATCAGTACGCCGGCTTGGCGCAGCGTTTGCAGGTTATGCAGGACGACCTGCGCTTCGTCGAGCAGCATGCTCTCGGTGATCTCCAGTTCGAGGGCGCTGGCGAGCATGCCGTGGGCGGCCAGGATGGCGGTGACGCGCGCCGGAAAATCGGGCTGGCGGAACTGCAGCATGCTGACATTGACCGCGATATGGCCGGGTGCCTGGCCGGCGTCCTGCAGACGGCGGAAGGTGGCGCAGCTTTGATTGAGCACCCAGACGCCCATTTCGCCGATCAGCCCGGCGTCCTCGGCGAGGTGGATGAAGACCTCGGGCGGGTGCACGAAACCTTCGTCGCCCGGCCAGCGGGCCAGTGCTTCGAGGCCGACCACCGTCTCGTCGGCCAGTGAAACCTGCGGTTGATACCACACGGCGAGGTGGCCGGCGAGGAAGTCCTGGCGCAGCCGGCGGATGACGTCGAGGCGCCAGCGCGTCCGCGTTTCCATCTCCGGCGTGAACTCGATGCTGCGCGCATTCGGACTGAGGCGCGCCTGGGTGAGCGCCATGTCGGCGCGTTTGAACAGGGTGTCGCCGGCCTCGCGGCCGCTGATCGGGCAATAGCCGGCGCTGAAGTCGACCTGCAGTTCGTGCTCGCCGGCGACGAAGGGTTCGGCCAGCACGGCGAGCAGCCTGTCCGGTGCCAGCAGCGCTGTGCTGCCGAGCAGGCCGAAACGGTCGCCGCCGATGCGCGCCAGCCGGCAGTCGCTACAGGTGTAGGCGATGCGTCGGGCGATGGCGAGCAGCAGCTGATCGCCGACGTCGTGACCGAGGGCGTTGTTGATGTCGGTGAAGTGCACAACGTCGAGCAGGCAGACGACCTGCCCGGGCAGCGCCAGGGCACCGGCGCTGGCCAGATCGACGAGAAAGCGGGCGCGATTGGGCAGACCGGTCAGGGGGTCGTGGTAGGCGACGAAATTGAGACGCTCGACCAATTTGACGTTACCGAAACAGGTCGCGATGTTGGCAGAAAAAACCTCGGCCAGCTGGCGCTCGATCGGCGCCAGCGCTTTTTCGCTGCGCATGAAGATGGCGGCCTCGTGCTCGTGGTCGCGCAGGTAGAGCGCGATATGGCGCGCTCCGAAGGAATGCGCCTGGCGGCCGATGCATTCCTTGATCGCCGCGGCGATCTCCGGCTCGCCCAGCTGGTCGATCGGCTGCCCCCTGTAGACGGTAAGGCGGCCGGTGGCACCGGCGATGTGCACCGGCGCCGGCCCGCTGTCCTTGACGGGTATTCCGCGCTGCGCGCACACCAGGCCGTCGCCGGGCAGATGCAGCAGGGCGGTGAGTTGGCGCAGAACTTCCCGTGCGAAGGCGCCGAGGGTTTGCGCCGACATCAGACCGTTGGCGGCACCGACGATCAGCGCCAGCCCGCGCCGGTTGTCGTTGATCGCGCGCAACTGCTCATACGAACGGATGGCGGCGATCAGCGTGGTGATCAGGCGGGTATGGGTCAGTTCGGCCTTGGTCTTGTAGTCGTTAATGTCGTAGTCGCGGATCACTTCGAGTTCCGGCGCGTGACCGGGCTGGCCGGTACGCAGGACGATGCGTACCTCGGTCCGGCACAGCTCCTGGCGGATGCGCTGGATCAGGCGCAAGCCGGCGTCGGGGCTTTCCATCACCACGTCGAGCAGGATCACGGCGATTTCCGCCTCGCCGGCCATCAGCGTCGCAGCCTCGGCGGCGCTGCGCGCGTGCATCAGCTGCAGCCGCCGGCCGCACAGACGCATGCCGTGCAGGGCGAAAACGGTTGCCTCGTGCACTTCCTCGTCGTCATCGACGATCAGCAGCTTCCATACCTCGGCGCCGTCGTCGTCGGTGGCGGGCGTCACTTCGTCGACCAGGAAATCGATGCCTTCGTCTTCAAGTTGCATAGCTCTTCTCCCCGGCCAGCGGCTTGTCCGGCGCCACCAGCGGCAGCAACAACTCGAAGCGCGCGCCCTGGCCCGGCGCGCTCGACAGCTTGATGCTGCCGCCGAGTACGGCGGTGGTCAGGTTGTAGACGATGTACAGGCCCAGCCCGCTGCCGCCGCTGCCGAGCTTGGTGGTGAAGAAGGGGTCGAACACGCGCTTGGCGACGCTCTCGCTGATGCCGACGCCGTCGTCGCTATAGGTCAGCGCCACCTGTTCGCCGGCGAGCACTTCGGCACCGATCCGGATGGTGCCGGCGGTGTCGCCTGCGAAGCCGTGCAGCAGCGAGTTGGCGAACAGATTGGTGATGATCTGCTCGATCGGCCCCGGATAGCTGTCGAGGACGATGCCGGGCGGCACGCTCACTTGCAGGCCATGCCGCGTGTGCCTGAGCTTGGGTTGCAGGGCGGACAGCACTTCGTCGAGCGCCTGACGCAGATCGAAGCTGCGCCGGCGCATGCTGGTCTGATCGACCGCCACCTGCTTGAAATTACCGATCAGATCGGCCGCGCGCTGCGAGTTTCTTTGCAACAGCGCCGCCGCGTTGCGGCACTGGTCGACGAAATCGAGCAGTGCCTGCTTGCGTAGCGTGCTGCTCGCCACCTGGCTGGCGAACTCGTCGACCTTGCCGGCGAGCGCCGAGGCGACCATCAGGGAATTGCCGAGCGGCGTATTCAGTTCGTGCGCGACGCCGGCCACCAGGCTGCCCAGCGAAGCCAGCTTTTCGGACTGCACCAACTGGCTGGTCGCCTGCTCGAGCCTGGCGATGAGAATCTTCTGCTCGTCCTTCTCGCGCTGCAGCGCTTCGTGCGCCCGCTTGCGCTCGTCGATTTCGCGCGCCATCTGCTCCTGGATGCGCTGCAGTGCACGGTTGATCTTCTCGTTCTCGTGCAGCGCCGCTTCCAGTTCCTTGGTGCGCTCGCGCACCTGATCCTCGAGCAGCACGGCGGTCTGGAACAGGCCGAAATCCGAACCCTGCGTGTTGCGCCGCTGCTCGGCGTGGTCCATCAGGACCTCGATGATTCTCTTGAAACGGACGATCTCGGCCCGCAGCGCCTCGACTTCGCTGAGCGCCGGCGACATGCCGGTTTCAAGCATCCGTTGCATCGTGTTCGCCGATCGCGATGCCGGTCAGCGTCTGATTCACATGCACGCCGCGGAACTGCTCGCCGTAGGTGCTGAAACCGACCGCATGGTTGTCGCGGAAAATTTGCGCGACCTCGTCCTTGATTCCGGTTTGCGTGATTTCCAGATTGCGCAGGATGCAGTCGCAGGCAAAAACGAACTGCAGCGGGCCGATCCGCGCGCGCAGGTCGGCGAAGGTCTGTTGCAGGTTGCTCAGCAAATCGACGCCGCGCACGACGCGCAGCACCAGCCCCTCTTCGATCGCGCAGAAAAAGGTCAGGCTGCCGTCCGCGTTGGCCTTCTGGATCGAGCGCACATAATCGGTGCCGTCGATCGCCACCACCACCGGCGACGCGGCGAAGCGCGTCGGACTCAGATCGTGCACCGCGGTGCCGACGATGCGCGCGTATTCCTCGGCGGCCGGCAGGCAGTTGATTTCCTTGACCAGGCGCCGCACGGGATCGGCGGCGGTGACCACCAGCCGCTCGTTCTCGCTGACGAAGTGCTGCGTCTTGAAAATCCGGAAAGGCAGCGGCGTGCTGACCAGCAGCAGCACCGCGCTGTCGGTATGGAAAGCCCCGTCGTGGAAGACCCACGTGCGCTCCAGATGCAGGTCGTCGCCCGCCGAGCCGCCGAACAAGGGGATGTCGCCGAGCGCGTTCTGCAAGGCGTGCGCCACCGGCTCCTCGCGCCGCGACAGGCCGTCGATCAGCAGCAAGGCGAAAGTATTGTCGGCGTCGGCGTCCGCCGCGACGCTCTCCAATTGCCCGAGCAGGGCTTGCGCCAAGGCTTGGCTCTTGCCGATCGCGAACTGTTGCAGGCAACCGAGACGCGCACTCACCGCCGTGCACGCCGTCGCCGCGAAGCTGACGCCGACCAAGCTCTGCGCGCGGTAGCCGAGCGGGCCGATCTCGCCGGCCGTGGTGCAGCCAAGCACCCGTACGCCGGGGAATTGGCGATTCATCTCATCAGCCAGCGCGTCGCGTTCGTAGGCGCTCGAACAGAAGAACACCACCAAGGCCATTTCTGCCTGCTGCACGCCGGCATGCAACTCACGCACCGCCCGGCGTGGGTCGGTGGCGCACGACTGCGCCGTGCGAATCTGCTTGGCGGTACCCATACCTCGACCTCCGCTGCCTGGCGACGTTTTTAGTCTCCAGCCTTTCCCGGTTTTATCGCGCCCGACGACCCACCTACCTCGCCTTGCTCGTTGGAGTGCCGCTGGCGCTTCATGGTTCAGCACGCGGCGCAGAAAAATCCCCGGCCGCTGCCGTCCGGCGCGAGTGGCGGGTCAAGGTGGGGCGAATGCCGGTCGCCGGTTCAGCCGGCGGGCAGCGCCGCCTCGACGAGCTTTACCCAGTAGCCGACGGCCAGCGGCAGGATGTCGTCGTTGAAGTCGTAATGCGGGTTGTGCAGCGTGCAGCCACCGGCGCCCGGCCCGCTTTCCACGCCATTTCCGAGCCAGACGTAGCAGCCGGGTTTCTCGCGCAGCATGTAGGCGAAATCCTCGGCGCCCATCGACGGCAGTTCTTCCCTGCGCACCTTGTCGGCACCGAACAGTTCGCCGGCGACGCGCCGGCAGAGGTCGGTTTCGGCAATGCTGTTGACGGTCGGCGGATAGCGGTGGTCGAAGCTCACCGTGATCTGTGCGCCGAAGGCGCTGGCGATGCCGTTGCACAGCCGCTCGACGGCGCGCTCGATCAGTTCCTGAACTTCCGGCTTGAAGCTGCGGATCGTGCCGCGCAGTACGGCGTCGTCGGGGATGATGTTCCATGCTTCGCCGCCGTGCATCTGCGTCACGCTGAGCACCGCCGCTTCGCAAGGATGCAGGTTGCGTGCGACGACGGTCTGCAGGGCAAGTACCAGCTGGCTCGCGGCGACCAGCGTATCGACGCCCTGGTGCGGCATCGCCGCGTGGCAGCCGTGGCCGCGCACGGCGATCTCGAAGGCACAGGTGCCGGCCATCACCGGCCCCGGAACGACGGCCATCTCGCCGACCGGGATGCCCGGCCAGTTGTGCAGCCCGAACACCGCGTCCATCGGGAATTTCTCGAACAGCCCGTCCTCGATCATCACCGCCGCGCCACCTTCGGATTCCTCGGCCGGCTGGAAGATGAAATAGACGGTGCCGTCGAATGCCAGGCTCTCCCGGTGCTCGGCCATGTAGCGCGCCGCGCCGAGCAGCGCCGTCGTATGGCCGTCGTGGCCGCAGGCGTGCATCTGGCCCTCGTGCTTCGAGCGGTGCGGGAAATCGTTCTTTTCGGTCAGCGGCAGCGCATCCATGTCGGCGCGCAGACCGATCGCCGCGCTGCCGCTGCCCTTGCGCAGAATGCCGACGACGCCGGTCTTCGCCAGCCCGCGCTGCACTTCGAGTCCGCAGGCGGCGAGTTCGCGGGCGACGATGTCGGCGGTGCGCGCTTCGTTGAAGGCAAGTTCGGGGTGCGCGTGGAGGTCGTGGCGGATGCCGACGAGGTCGGCGAGAAAGGGAATGTCGAGCAGGCGCATGATTTCGTTTCCGGGTACGGAAGTGTCAGTTTATGTCACAGCGCCTTGATCGTGGAAGCCGCCATCCGCTATGCTGCCAAGCATGCACCTCGTACTCATCAGCGGCCTTTCCGGCTCAGGCAAGTCAATCGCCCTCAATGTCCTTGAAGACGCAGGCTATTACTGCGTCGACAACCTGCCCTCGCAGTTGTTGCAGCAGCTCGTCGGCCAACTCGACCAGCAGGGTTACGACAAGGTCGCGGTAGCCATCGATATCCGCGGCGGCGAGAGTATCGCCACCCTGCCGCAACAGCTCGATGCCTTGCGCGCCAACGATCTCGACTTGCAGTTCCTTTTTCTCGACGCCAAGAACGAGACGCTGCTCAAGCGCTATTCGGAAACGCGGCGCGGCCACCCGCTGGCCAGCGACCAGCGCACGCTGAGCGAAGCCATCGTCGAAGAGCGCGTGCGCCTCGAAGGCCTCGTCGAACTCGGTCATCACATCGACACCAGCGACGTGAAGCCCAACGCCTTGCGCGAGTGGGTGCGCCAGTTCATTGCCGCCAAGTCAGGGCAGGAGCGGGGACAGGGGCTGACGCTGCTCTTCGAGTCCTTCGGCTTCAAGCACGGCATTCCGCTCGACGCCGATCTGGTTTTCGACGTACGTTGCCTGCCCAATCCCTATTACGACCTGGCGCTGCGTCCGCAGACCGGGCGCGATCCGCAGGTGGTGGCGTTCCTTGAGGCGGAGCCCGACGTCATTCGCATGCGCGACGACATCGCACGTTTTGTCGCCGACTGGCTGCCTTCGTATATCCGCGACAGCCGCAATTACCTGACCGTGGCGATCGGCTGCACCGGCGGCCAGCATCGTTCGGTCTATTGCGCCGAGTGGCTGAGCCGCGAGTTCCGCGACCGGGCGCGCATCCTGGTTCGCCATCGCGAGCTATCCCCTCTATCGCCGCTGTCGCCGTTGCCGTCCGGCTTGTCCCGGGTCGTCTAGTGCCCTGGCTTGCCCTGTTCCGGCCGGGCGACTGGCTGTTCGTGGTGCTTGGCCTGGGCTTTTGCGCGATTTCCTTGCCGCTGGTCTGGCAGGCCGGCGTTGCCGAAAAGGCAGTCGTCAAGCGCGGCGGCGAGGTCTTTGCCGAACTCGATCTGTCGCGCAATCGTCTGCTTGAAGTGCCCGGCCCGCTCGGCGTCACCACCGTTGCCGTCAATCAGCGCCGCGTACGCGTCGTCTCCGACCCCGGCCCGCGCCAGTACTGCGTGCGGCAGGGCTGGCTGGCGCGCCCCGGCGAGATCGCGATCTGTGCACCGAACCAGGTCAGCGTGCAGGTGCAGGGCGGCAGGGAGGCGTATGACTCGCTCAGTTATTAAGCTGACCAGCACGCCGGAAGACCACCGCATTGCACAGCTTGCCGCGGCGGCAATCGGCCTGGCCCTGATCGATGCGGCGATTCCTCTGCCGCTGCCCGGCGTCAAGCCGGGCCTGGCCAATATCGTGACGCTGATCGTTCTGGCGCGTTACGGCTGGGCCGCAGCGGCCTGGGTCAGCGCCTTGCGGGTGATCGCCGGTGGCCTGCTGCTCGGGCAGTTCCTGTCGCCGGGTTTCTTCATGAGCCTGACCGGCGCACTGCTCAGCCTCGCCGTGCTGGCGCTGGCCATTCGCCTGCCGCGGCGCTGGTTCGGGCCGGTCAGCTGGAGCATTCTGGCGGCCTTTGCGCATATCGGCGGGCAGTTGCTGCTGGCCAGGCTGTGGCTGATTCCGCACAACGGTCTCTTCTACCTGGTGCCGCTTTTCTCCGCGGCGGCACTCGGCTTCGGTATCATCAACGGGCTGATTGCCGCTCGCCTGCTCGCCGAGACGCCGCAAAACCCGCCTGCCGCCGAACCTGAGGTGAACCGTGCCTAAAACCATCTGTCTTGCCTTCACCGGGGCTTCCGGCATGCCCTACGGCATCCGCCTGCTCGAATGCCTGCTCGCCGCCGGCTGCCGCGTACAGCTGCTTTATTCGCAGGTCGCGCAGGTCGTCGCCAGGCAGGAGATGGCGCTTGAGCTGCCGGCCCGGGCGAAGGAAGCCGAGACTTATTTTCGCGAGCGTTTTGCCGTTCTGCCCGGCAGGCTCGATGTCTACGGACGCGAGGAGTGGTTTGCGCCGCTCGCCAGCGGTTCGAACCCGCCGGATGCGATGGTTATCTGCCCGTGCACAATGGGTACGCTGGCGTCGATCGCGCAGGGACTGGCCAGCAATCTGACCGAACGCGCGGCGGACGTCGTCCTCAAGGAGGGGCGCAAGCTCGTCCTGGTGCCGCGCGAAACGCCTTTCTCGGCGATTCATCTGGAAAACATGCTTCGCCTGTCGCGGGCCGGCGCCGTGATCCTGCCGCCCAACCCCGGTTTCTACCATCATCCGCAATGCGTCGAGGATATCGTCGATTTTGTCGTCGCGCGCATTCTCGACCAGCTGGGTGTGCCGCATGCCCTGATGCGGCGTTGGGGGGCGGTCGAGGGCGACTCCTGATTTTTTCGATATTTCCCGCTGCCGTGCGCAGTTGTTGATTGTATTCAACCTAGAAAAAGCAGTTAACCACAACGAGCACGGCGAACACAACGAAAAACAAAGACTTATAGAATCACCCAGCGGGTTAGCAACGAAGATCTGCAAAACCAAGGCTCTTCGTTGTGCCCGTTGTGTCGTTGTGGTCTGAAGGTTTTTAGGTTCAAACCGTTCGTTGCTTTCCCCCGTAGGGTTTTGCACAATATGCCAATGAGTACCGCCCACACGCTTGCCGATAGCCGACGTCAACGCACGCAGTTGCGGGTGGTGCTTGGCGTCGCGCTGCTCGTCGTGATGTTGCTGCTCAGTTACCAGTTGTGGTTCAGTTACCGGAAAATCCTGAAGGAGGCAGAGCTCAAGGCGCACAACTATACGGCGATTTTCGAGGCGCGCCTTGATGCCACGCTGCGCCGCACCGATACCGTGTTGCTGTCGCTGGTCAGCACCGTTCCCGAAGCTGCGCTGAACCGCCATGCTGTGCGCATCTTTGCCGGCCAGCTGAATGCAGAGCTCGATTCGCGCCTGCGCAATTTCGACGAACTGGCCGCCTTGCAGGTCTTCGATGCCGGCGGCGAACTGCTCTACTGGTCGGGGCGTGACAGCATGCCGCCGGTGAATATCGCCGATCGAACGCACTTTCGTTTTGCCCGCGACGATCTGGAAGGGCGGCTGTCCTTTTCAGAAGTGCTGACGGCGCGGACGACCGGAGAGCAAAGCGTGATCGCAACGCGCGCCTTGCGCGACCGTCGGGGGGCTTTCCTCGGTGTCGTCACCGCGCTGATCGACGTGGCGCATTTCCAGCAACTGTTCCAGTCGCTTGATCTGGGGCCGCAGGGCATCGCCGGAATTCGCCGCAGCGACGATTTCACGCTGGCGGTACGCCAGCCGCCGCTGGCGAGTGAAATCAACCAGGCGCTGCCGGCCGACAATCCGACGCGCTTGGCGATCAGTGCCGGAAAAACAGCGGGAACGGCCGAGTTTTTTTCGTCGAGCGACGGTGTCGTGCGCATCTTCAGCTTCCGCAAGCTGGAGCGTTATCCCTTTTATGTCCTCGCTGCGCTCGCCCGCCAGGATGTGTTGGCCGGCTGGCGCATGGGGGCGCTGGTCGTCGGCTTTTCCGGCCTGCTGCTCCTGGCCTTGCTCTCTGCCCTGCTGCTGCGCCTGCGGCATAGCGAAAGACGCGAGAGCCGGATGCTTGCCGAATTGAGCGAAAGCGAAGAGGCTTTCCGGCACCTCTTTGAAAAGCAGAGCGACCCCATCCTGCTGCTCAAGGATGGCGCCTTTGTCGATTGCAACACGGCGACGCTGACGCTGCTCGCTTATCCCAGCAAGGCGGAGTTCCTCAACCGCAAGCCTGCCGACATCTCGCCGCTCTATCAGCCCGACGGCCGTTCATCTGCCGAGAAGGCTGCCGAGCTGATTGCGGCCACCCTGCAGGCGGGGTACCGGCGCTTCGAATGGCTGCACATTCGCGCCGATGGTTCGGAAGTTCCGGTGGAGGTGACGTTGACGCTGGTGACGCTGCGTGGCGAGACGATCCTGCACACCCTGTGGCGCGATATCACCGAGCGACAGGCGGCGGATCGGCGTTTGCGCTTGCTGGCCAGCGTTTTCGAGCACAGCGGCGAGGCCATCCTGATCAGCGATCGCGACAACCGCATTCTTGAGGTCAACCAGACTTTCACGCAGCTTACCGGCTACAGCGCCGATGAGGTGCGCGGCCAGAATCCGCGCATTCTGTCGTCGGGACGCATGCAGCCCGAGGGCTACCGGGCGATGTGGCAGGCCATCGAAAACGATGGCTACTGGCAGGGGGAAGTCTGGGACCGGCGCAAGGACGGCAGCTGTTACCCCAAGTGGCTGACCATCTCGGTCATTCGCGGTCATCACGATGCCGTTGAGTACTACATCGGCAATTTCATCGATATCAGCGAGCGCAAGGCCACCGAGGACAGGATCAACCACCTGGCGCACCACGACACGCTGACCGGCCTGCCCAACCGTTACAAACTGCATGGCCGGCTGGTGCAGGCGCTGGCCAGCACGCGGCGTGACGGCAGGACGCTGGCCCTGCTTTTTATCGATCTGGACCGTTTCAAGAACATCAACGATACGCTGGGCCATCATGTCGGCGACGAGCTGTTGCGCGAAGTCGCCGCGCGCCTGCTGACCTGCGTGCGGGAGAGCGACGTGGTGGCGCGCCTCGGCGGCGATGAATTCGTCGTGGTCCTCACCGATGTTGAAATTCCGGCTGTCGGCCGCGTCGCGGAAAAGATTCTCCGGGCGCTGGCGCGGCCCTTCCGCATCGCCGGCAACGAGTTGCGTTCGGCAGGCAGTATCGGCATCGCCGTTTTTCCGGAAGACGGCGGCAGTGTCGAAGTGCTGATGCAGAACGCCGATACGGCGATGTATCACGCCAAGGCAATGGGGCGGAACAACGTCAAATTCTTCACCGTGAGCATGAACACGGAGGCGAGGGTTCGCCACGAGATGGAAGGTGCATTGCATCTGGCCATCGAGCGGCAGGAATTCCTGCTGCATTTCCAGCCGCAGGTCGATAGCCGGCAGCGGGTTATCGGCGCCGAAGTCCTGCTGCGCTGGCAGCATCCGGAGCGCGGCATCGTGCCGCCGGGCGACTTTATCCCGCTGGCCGAGGAAACCGGCCTGATCCTGCCGATCGGCGACTGGGTGTTGAAAGAAGCCTGTCGGCAGCTTGAACGCTGGTCGCATACTGCGTGGGCGAGCGATCTGCCGCTGGCGGTCAATGTCAGTGCCCGCCAGTTCCGCCAGACGGATTTCGTCAGGCAGGTGCGGCGCGTGCTCGAGGAGAGCGGCGCGAAACCGGGCTGTCTGAAGCTTGAGCTGACCGAGAGCCTGGTGCTCGACGATATCGGCGACACGATCGGCAAGATGCGTGCGATCAGGCAACTGGGCGTCAGCTTCTCGATGGACGACTTCGGTACCGGCTATTCCTCGCTGGCCTATCTGACCCGCCTGCCGCTCGACCAGCTGAAGATCGACCGCTCATTCGTCACCAATCTGCCCGACGACAAGAGCGATGCGATCATTGCGCAGACGGTGATCACCATGGGCCGCAGTCTTGGGCTGAGCGTGATTGCCGAAGGCGTTGAAACCGAGGCGCAGCGCGACTTTCTGGAGCGCCACGACTGCCACGCGTATCAGGGTTTTCTCTTCAGCCGGCCGTTGCCGCTGGACGACTTTGAACGCTACCTGCAGCAGTCCCGGGGAGCTGGCGCAGCAGTTTCCTGACCGGCGTCGGCAGGGCTGCCGTCGTGATTTCTTCGTACGGCAGCCACTCCCAGCCCGCTTCGGCGGCCAGCAAGACGGTTGTCTCGATCCGGCACAGCAGCGGGCGCAGGGTCAGCCGAAAATGCGTAAAGCTGTGCCTGAGCGGCGCCAGCGCCTGTCTGTCGAGGATGCGGCAGCCGTGCCGCAAGGCCAGTGTTTCTGCCGCGTCGGCCCCGACTTCGGGCAAGGCCAGCAGGCCGCCCCAGATGCCGCTTGCCGGCCGGCGTTCGAGCAGGATGCGCTGCCCGTCGGTGAGCAGCAGCACCGACGTCTCGCGTTCGGGGATTCGTTTTTTTGCTTTGGCCGCCGGCAGTTCGGCCTGCCGTCCGGTTTGCCGCGCATGGCAGATATCGTGCATCGGACAGGCGCTGCAGAACGGCTTGCCGCGCGTGCATCGTGTCGCACCGAGATCCATCAGGCCCTGCGTATAGGCAGCGATGCCCTTCTCGGGCAGCAGCGCTTCGGCGAGCGCCCAGAGTGTTTTTTCGGTCGCCGCCGTGCCGGGAAATCCTTCGATGCCAAAGCAGCGCGCCAGTACGCGCTTGACGTTGCCGTCGAGGATCGCCGCGCGCGTGCCGAAGGCAAAGGCGCTGATCGCGGCCGCCGTCGAGCGCCCGATACCGGGCAGTTCGGCGATTTTCTGCGGGTCCTGGGCGAAGCGGCCGCCGTGTTCGGCAACGATGATCTGCGCACAACGATGCAGGTTGCGTCCGCGCGCGTAGTAGCCGAGGCCGGCCCACAGTTCGAGCACGCTTTCGATCGGCGCGGCGGCGAGCGCCGCGAGGTCGGGAAAGCGTTCGAGGAAGCGCAGGTAATACGGGACGACCGTGCTGACCTGCGTTTGCTGCAGCATGATTTCGGAGAGCCAGATCCGGTAGGCGTCGTTCGTCTGCTGCCAGGGCAGGTCGTGGCGACCGTGCCGGCCTTGCCAGTCGATCAGGCGGGCGGCAAAGCCTGATTCACCTGCTTTGCCGCCGTCTTGTGCACCGCTCATGCGCCGACCGGTTTGACCCTGCTGGCGGCGAGCTTGGCGCGGCTGCGCGCTTCTTCGGTATCGGCGCCATTGGCGACGGCAACGCCCATCCGGCGTTTGCTGAAACTTTCGGGCTTGCCGAACAGGCGCAGATCGGTTTGCGGCACGCTCAGCGCGTCGGCCACGCCAGCAAAGGCAATCCCTTTGGCGGCCATGCCGCCGTAGATCACCGCCGAAGCACCCGCTGCGCGCAGCGAGACATCGACCGGCAGGCCGAGGATGGCGCGCGCGTGCAGTTCGAATTCGGAAAAGCGCTGCGTCGCCAGCGTGACGAGGCCGGTATCGTGCGGTCGCGGGCTGACTTCGGAGAACCACACCTGATCGCCCTTGATGAACAGCTCGACGCCGAAAATCCCGCGTCCGCCGAGGCTGTCGGTGACCTTGCCGGCGATCTCCTGCGCCCGGCATAGTGCGGCAGCGCTCATCGCCTGCGGCTGCCACGACTCGACGTAGTCGCCATTGACCTGCAGATGGCCGATCGGCTCGCAGAAGCTCGTTTCGATGGCACCGCCTGCGCCGATCGCACGCACCGTGAGCAGCGTGATTTCGTAGTCGAAATCGACAAAGCCCTCGACGATGATCCGGCTTTGCGCAACCCGTCCGCCCTGCATCGCGTAATCCCAGGCTTGCGTGACGTCTGCCGCGCTGCGCAGCAGCGATTGCCCCTTGCCGGAAGAGGACATCGTCGGCTTGACGAGGCACGGATAGCCGATGCCGCCATCGATTGCCGCCTGCAGTTCGGCCAGCGAGTCGGCGAAGGCGTAGGGCGAGGTCGGCAGGCCGAGTTCTTCGGCAACCAAACGACGGATGCCTTCGCGGTTCATCGTCAGACGCGCGGCGCGTGCCGTCGGGATCACCTCGGCGATACCTTCGTCCTCGATCTCGAGCAGCATTTCCGTGGCGATCGCCTCGATTTCAGGCACCACAAGGTGCGGGCGCTCAAGCTCGATCAGGGCGCGCAGCGCCGGGCCGTCGGTCATCGTCACGACGTGTGCACGATGCGCAACCTGCATGCCCGGGGCGTCGGCGTAGCGGTCGACGGCAATCGTCTCGACACCGAGGCGCTGCAAGGCGATAATCACTTCCTTGCCGAGTTCGCCGGCGCCGAGCAGCATGACGCGCGTCGCCGTCGGACTCAATGGCGTGCCCAGTTTTTCGACGGGATTCCGACGGGGGCCGATAGTCGATCCTGGCATCGCAAAACTCCTGATTTTCCTTGAAGAGCGCGAATCTTAGCACGCCCTTTTCGCACGCTTGTCCGTACGCCGTACCTTTTGCCCTGACCGCTGATGACCTTGTCGACCGCCTCCAAAAACTGCCCGGAAACCCCCGCCGCCCTCGCCGACCTGCCCTGCGAAAACTGTGACACGGGGCGCTCTCTGGCTAGAAGGGATTTCGATTGCCGCAATTTTCGCAGCACGCTGGGCAGCTTTGCGACCGGCGTCACCGTGGTCGCCGCGCTTGGCCCGAACGGCGAGCGCATCGGCATGACGATCAGTTCGTTCAATTCGGTATCGCTCGATCCGCCGTTGATCCTCTGGAGCCTGTCGAACGATTCGCCGAACCTCGAGGCATTCCGCCGGGCGACGCACTATTCGGTGAATGTGCTGGCTGCCGGGCAGCAGGACGTTTCCGATCGTTTTGCCGCACGCAGCGGCGACCGCTTTGCCGGTGTTTCGGTGCGCGAGGGCGTACACGGTGTGCCGCTGATCGAGGGCTGCTGTGCAACTTTCGAATGCGCCAACGAGATACGCTATGCCGGCGGCGATCACCTGATTTTTGTCGGCCGCGTCGAGCGTTTCGCGCAGGACGCAGGAAAATCACCGCTTATTTTTCACGCCGGCCGCTATCGCCAGTTACAGATTGATTGAACCGGCGCCGCGTAAGCCTTAGAATGGCAGCCTCAGACAGCCTGGCGGGCGTCGTATAATGGTAATACCCTAGCTTCCCAAGCTAGAGCCGTGGGTTCGATTCCCATCGCCCGCTCCACATCGAATTCATGCAGATCGTTGATCTGCAAAAGAAAAATCCAACCCAGTGCGGTTGGCTTTTTTGTTGTCTCAATGAACTTTCTGCTCGATCATTGGAGCAAGTGTGGCAACAAACGCATCCTCAAATTCCTGAAAACTGGCTAGAAGACGAAGTGGCGCAAAATCTTCGATTAGCTCGGCAACACGATGCCGACGCTGTTCGGCACGGAATTTAGTCAGTCGACGACCAGAAAGTTCGGATGCAACCCTAAGGGCATTGAACAAAATCTCCTTAGGATCAGGTGCGCTTTCTACACGGGCAATCGCAGGAAGGTTTAGCGGATTTTTCCCATTTGGATTATCTGCAGCAATCCGAATTGCTTCCTCGCTGCAGAGCAGCCAAGACTCCAGCATCCGCACGGGAATAGCGGGCACTACTGGGACGTTAATTCCGACGGAGGCCGTAGTTATCTCATCTGAGCGCTTTTGAGATGTCTCGCGCTCAGCGTCGCGATGAACCACGAGAACGTCGCAGGGATAGCAACGAAAAGCAGCGCCAATTCGCGAACCTAGTCCCTCTCGATGAGGAGGCAAATCCCTTGCGAATTCGACCCGGAACGATGCCTCCGGAAAACTATTGGACATGATCCATGTGGATCACAGGTACTAGCAGGATGTTGAATTTCTTGGGCGGCGTGAATATGCTTATGGTATAATGATATTTTTCTACCCCCACAGAGCCATGCGCGGCCAAGACGTCACCCAGTCTCTGATATTCAGCTATCGAACGCTCGAAGAGCGGATTCCTAAGAGTCATCCACTTCGCAAACTTCGTGCACTGGTCGACGAGATTCTGCTTTCGATGGACGATGCCTTCGCAGCAGCCTACCCCAAGACAGGGCGCGCTTCGATTGCACCGGAGCGGCTACTGCGCGCCAGCCTGCTGCAAGTCCTGTTCTCGATCCGCTCCGAGCGCCAACTGGTGCAACACCTGGAATTCAATCTGCTCTACCGCTGGTTTGTCGGTCTGAACATGGATGAAGCGGTGTGGAATCACTCCAGTTTCACCACCAACCGCGAACGCCTGTTCAGCGAACCGATGACGCGCCAGTTCTTCACCCGTGTGCTGGCGCAGGCGCAATGGAAAGGGCTAGTGTCCTCCGATCATTTCAGCGTCGATGGCACACTGATTGAGGCATGGGCCTCGATGAAGCGCTTCGTGCCACGCGACGGCTCAGGGCGCCCGCCAGAAGGGAGCGGGCGCAACCCGACAGTCAATTTCAAAGGCGAGAAGCGCTCGAACGACACGCATCACTCTGAAACAGACCCGGATGTGCGTATCTACAAGAAGAGCAAAGGCGACAAATCCCAGCTCTGCTACATGGGTCACGCGCTGATGGAGAATCGCAATGGGTTGGTCGTCGATGGCGAAGCGACTCACGCCAGCGGCACGGCAGAGCGCGAGGCCGCCAAGCGGATGGCCGCACGCTCGATCAAGAAGGCGGGTGCCACGCTGGGCGCAGACAAAGGCTACGACGTCGCAGAGTTCGTGCGTGCGCTGCGCAAACAGAAAGTCACGCCGCACGTCGCTGCCAAGGAGGCAGTGCGATCGATGGCCGCACCACACGCCATGCTGGCTACAAAGTCAGCATCCGCAAACGCAAGCTCGTCGAGGAGGTGTTCGGTTGGGCCAAGGTTGTCGGCCAACTGCGCAAGGCGCCTGTGCGTGGGCTGGAAAAAATCAAGGCGCTCACGCTGTTCAACTTTGCGGCCTACAACCTGACGCGGATGGCGACGATCTTTGGTTGGCGTTTGTCGAGTGCGTAGGAGAAGTCCGTCTGCAGGAGGCCGAAAGGCCGGTAGTA
>JBAQRB010000040.1:0-22180 GCA_049295655.1 Rhodocyclaceae bacterium | reverse complement strand
CCGCACCACCGAGCAGGCCGACAACGAGCTGATCTTCAAGCCGCAGAGCGATCTGGCGATCCTCAACTACATCTGCAACTACATCATCCAGAACAACGCGGTGAACCAGGACTTCGTCGCCAAGCATGTGAACTTCAAGAAGGGCGTCACCGATATCGGTTACGGCCTGCGTCCGAATCACCCGCTCGAAAAAGTCGCGATGAACAACGGCTATCCGGGCGAGGACGGCAAGCCGAAGGGCAATCCGAACAATTCGGCACCGATCACGTTTGACGAGTTCAAGGCCTTCGTTTCCGAGTACACGCTCGACAAGGCGCATGAAATCTCGGGTGTGCCGAAGGAGAACCTCGAGGCGCTGGCCAAGGTCTATGCCGATCCGAAAACCAAGGTCGTCTCGTTCTGGACGATGGGCTTCAACCAGCATACGCGCGGCACCTGGGTCAATAACATGATCTACAACGTGCATCTGCTGGTCGGCAAGATCTCCGAGCCGGGCAACAGCCCGTTCTCGCTGACCGGTCAGCCGTCTGCCTGCGGTACGGCACGCGAAGTCGGTACCTTTGCGCACCGCCTGCCGGCCGACATGGTCGTGATGAATCCGAAGCACCGCGAACTTTCCGAGAAGCTGTGGAAGTTGCCGGCCGGGTCGATTCCAGACTGGATCGGCGCGCACGCCGTCGCGCAGAGCCGTCTGCTGAAGGACGGCAAGATCAATTTCTTCTGGTCGAGCACGAACAACAACATGCAGGCCGGGCCGAACATCAACGGCGAGACCTATCCGGGCTGGCGCAATCCGGACAATTTCATCGTCGTCTCCGATTGCTATCCGACCGTTTCGGCAATGTCGTCCGATCTGATTTTGCCGGCTGCCATGTGGATGGAAAAGGAAGGCGCTTTCGGCAACGCCGAGCGTCGTACCCAGTTCTGGCGGCAGCAGGTGAAGGCTCCGGGTGAGGCCAAGTCCGATCTGTGGCAGTACATGGAATTCTCCAAGCGCTTCAAGACCGATGAGGTGTGGCCGGCCGCGCTGCTCGAGAAAAATCCGGAATACAAGGGCAAGACGCTGTTCGAGGTGCTCTACACCAACGGGCAGGTCAACAAGTTCCCGCTCGAGCAGACCTACAAGGGCTTTGACAACGAGGAGTCGAAAGCCTTCGGCTTTTACGTGCAGAAGGGCCTGTTCGAGGAGTATGCCGGCTTCGGTCGCGGCCATGCTCACGATCTGGCTCCGTTCGATACTTATCATCAGGCACGCGGCATGCGCTGGCCGGTAGTCGATGGCAAGGAAACGCTGTGGCGTTTCCGCGAAGGCTTCGATCCCTACGTCAAGGCGGGTGAGGGCGTCAAGTTCTACGGCAACGCGGATGGCAAGGCGAACATCTTTGCCCTGCCTTACCAGCCAGCAGCCGAAATGCCCGATGCCGAATACGACCTGTGGCTGTGTACCGGTCGCGTGCTTGAGCACTGGCATACCGGTTCGATGACGCGGCGCGTCCCCGAGCTTTACAAGGCAGTACCCGATGCAATGGTCTTCATGCACCCCGAGGATGCCAAGAAACGCGGTCTGCAACGTGGCGATGCGGTCAAGGCAGTATCGCGGCGCGGCGAGATTGCCCTGCGCGTCGAAACGCGCGGCCGCAACAAGCCGCCGGTGGGCCTGGTGTTCATTCCGTTCTTTGACGAAATGCGCCTGGTCAACAAACTGACGCTGGATGCGACTTGCCCGATCTCGAAAGAGACCGATTTCAAGAAGTGTGCGGTCAAGATCGTCAAAGCCTGACGATTGCGCTCGACAACCGGGCGGGTCTGAGGGGGCGGTGCAGGCGGAGCAACGCCTGCACCGGGGTATTCCTTGACGGCCCGAATGGTTTTCGTCCGCGTTTAAATTTTATTGTCAGCCGAGATGTCTTCCGACAGCAAGATCCGCCCTGACAGCGCTGCGCAAGCATCGCTGAAGCGACGCCAGTTCATTTTCGACTCCGCCCGAATGGCTTGCGGCGTCGGCATGCTCGGGCTGGGCTTGGGGCTTTATGCCAAGCAGGCAAAAGCCCTGCCGCCGCTGGCCATCCGGCCGCCGGGGGCAATCGCCGAGGCGGATTTCATTGGCGCCTGCATTCGCTGCGGGATGTGCGTGCGCGACTGTCCGTACGACATCCTTGAACTGGCCAAGCCGGAAAATCCGGTGGCGACTGGCACGCCGTTTTTTACGGCGCGTAGCCTGCCATGCGAGATGTGCGAAGACATTCCCTGTGTAAAGGCCTGCCCGACCGGTGCGCTCGATCACGGGCTCACCGATATTGCCAAATCCCGCATGGGGCTGGCGGTGCTGGTCGATCATGAAACCTGTCTGAATTTTCTCGGGCTGCGTTGCGACGTCTGTTATCGCGTCTGTCCGTTGATCGACAAGGCGATCACGCTTGATTTCGTCCCCAATGCTCGCACCGGACGGCACGCGATGTTCCTGCCGACCGTGCATTCGGATGCCTGCACTGGCTGCGGGAAATGTGAAAAATCCTGCGTTCTTGAAGAGGCGGCGATTCGTGTCCTGCCGCCCAAACTGGCGAAGGGCGAGCTGAGCAAAACCTATCGCATCGGCTGGGAAGAAAAGAAGGCCGCCGGTCATTCGCTGATCGACGAGAGCAAGATGGTCGAGCTTCCCGACCGCATGCCGGAAGGCATGAAGCTGCCCAATCACTACGATCCGGGCAGTGCGCTGCCGGCCCAGCCTTTGCCTGCGCCGACGGCCGTTGAGTCGAGCGTCGGCAGTGCGGCGCCCGCTGCTGTCGGTGTTGCACCGGACACCGGGCGTGTCGGCAGTAGTCCCTTCGTTCCGAGCCGGCCGCCAGGCCTGGGAGGTGGGCTATGACTTTTCCCGGCGCCGATGCGATTGCCGAGAAGGGCTGGATCGCTGCGCACAAATGGCTGATCCTGCGCCGTATCGTGCAGTTCGGCATCCTCGGGCTGTTCCTGCTCGGTCCGTTGGCCGGCATCTGGCTGGTCAAGGGAAACCTGACCTACAGCCTGACCCTAGGCGTGCTGCCGCTGACCGATCCTTATGTTTTTCTGCAGTCGTTGCTGACCGGCCATCTGCCTGAAAAGATGGGGCTGATCGGCGTGCTGATCGTGCTGGTTTTCTATTTTCTGGTCGGTGGGCGCTCGTTCTGCTCGTGGGTGTGCCCGATCAATCCGCTGACCGACGCGGCGGGCTGGATTCGCCGCCTGCTCAAGATCAAGGGCGAAGCGCAGTTTTCGCGCAATACGCGCTACGGCATCCTCGCCATGACGCTGCTGGTTTCGCTGCTGACCGGCAGCATTGCCTGGGAGTGGATCAACCCGGTGTCGATGCTGCATCGCGGCTTGTTTTTCGGTCTCGGTGCGGCGTGGATGATTCTCCTCGCGGTTTTTCTCCTTGATGTTTTCGTCGCAAGGAATGCGTGGTGCGGTCGCCTCTGTCCGGTTGGCGCGTTCTACAGCCTGCTGGGGCGCTGGTCGCCCCTGCGTATCTCGGCAAGCGAGCGATCCGCATGCAACGATTGCATGGACTGCTTTATCGTCTGCCCTGAGCCGCAGGTGATCCGCCCCGCCCTCAAAGGGCAGGGCAAAGTCGGACCGGTCATCCTGGCGCCCAACTGTACCAATTGTGGACGCTGTATCGATGTATGTTCCAAAGACGTTTTCAACTACGGTCTGCGCTTCAATAACCCGCTAGAAAACGGGGTGCAGACGACGCCACAATCTGCGGCGGGCAGCAAATGAATCATTCGATAACTACTGACTTAATCCTTTGACGTGGAGGGAGCGCCAATCATGAACAATACCTTGAAACTGACCATCGCCGCTGTGGCAACCTGTTTTACCGCCCTGGCATTTGCAGCCGACGGTGCCAAATCGATGCGTGGTGCCGATGTGGCTGCGCCCGATCAGGCTGCCGATGTGAAAACCTACGTTGGCAAGCGTCCGGGCACGCAGGCGCCGATTGCACGCATGTTCAGCACGCAGCCGCCGGTTATTCCGCATGCCGTCGAGAATTTCGACGAAATCAACCTCGAAGGCAACCAGTGTCTCGATTGTCACTCGGGGGCAAATTTCAAGAAGAAGAATGCTCCGAAGGTTGGCGACAGCCATTTTGTCGATCGCGACGGCAAGAAATTGTCGGAAGCCTCATCGGCACGTTACAACTGCGTCCAGTGCCATGTGCCGCAGGTCGATGCCCCGCCGCTGGTGGAAAACTCCTTCAAGGGCGACGTCGTGCCGAAGCCGGTCAAGAAGAACTGAGCATCGCGTACCGCCCTCGGGCTGTGCGAAGACAAAAAACGGGGAGCTGCGGCTCCCCGTTTTTTCAGGTCAAGACTTTCATGCTGCAATTCAACCCCTTCCGGACCTTGATTCCCGATGCTTTTGCTTGAACTTGTCATTCTGCTGCTGTCGTGCGCCGTCGCTCTCGGCTGGATTGCCCGCCACTTCAGGTTTCCGTATCCCATCGCGCTCGTTGCCGGCGGCCTCCTGCTCGGCTTTGTCCCGCGCCTGCCCCAGTTCCCGTTCGACCCGCAGCTGATCCTGGTCGTTGTCTTGCCGCCAATCCTCTATCAGGCGGCGTTGCTGACCTCATGGAACGACTTCAAGGCCAGCATTCGTCCGATCAGCCTGCTGGCCATCGGGCTGGTCATTGCGACGACTGTTGCCGTCGGCGTTGCACTCAAGCTGCTCGTGCCGGATGTGCCGTGGGCGGCGGCCTTCGTTCTCGGCGCCATCGTTTCGCCGCCCGACGCGGTGGCTGCGACGGCGATTCTGTCGCGCCTCAACATGCCGCGTCGCATCGTCACCGTGCTCGAGGGCGAGAGCCTGGTGAACGACGCTTCTGGGCTGGTGATCTACAAATTCGCCATCGCAGCAGTGCTCACCGGAAGCTTTTCACTGCTCGATGCAAGCGTCCAGTTTTCCGTCGTCTCGCTGGGCGGTATCGCACTCGGCATCGTCCTAGCCTTCGTGTTCATTGCCATCCACAAGCGTCTTGGCGACCCATTCATCGAGGTGCTGACCTCGCTGATTGTTCCCTATATCGCGTATATCGCCGCTGAATCGATCCATGTCTCGGGTGTCCTTGCCGTTGTCGCCGCTGGCCTGGTCCGCGGGCGCTACTCTCCGGAGATCGTCTCCGCCGAGATGCGGATCATTGCACGCTCGGTCTGGAACCTCCTGGTTTTCCTGCTCAACAGCCTGATCTTCATCCTGATTGGCGTCCAGATGTCGGCCGTGGTCGAGAGCCTGTCGCGCTATTCGGCGGGGCAGCTGCTGGGCTGGGGGCTGATTGTCAGCGCAGTGGCGATTGGCGTCCGTTTTGCGTGGGTCTATCCGGTTGCCTATCTGCCGCAATGGCTGAGCGGCAGCCTGCGCAAGGACGAGCCGATGCAGAGCAAGCGCGAGCTGTGCATCATCAGCTGGTGCGGCATGCGCGGCATCGTTTCGCTGGCGGCGGCACTCGCCTTGCCGGCGACGCTGGCCAACGGCGAGCCTTTCCCGCATCGCGACCTGATCGTCTTTCTCACTTTCTTCGTCATTGCCGCCACCCTCGTCGGGCAGGGGCTGACCCTGCCGTCGCTGATCCGCCGGCTCAAGGTCGGATCGGCGTGGAATGTCCAGCTTGAACAGCAGCGCGTTCGTGGCGTCCTGAGCGCTGCGGCGCTTGCCGCGATCAACGAGCTGATCGCGGATGAGGCAGCGCCGAGTGAATGGGCCGATCCGCTACGTACGGAAATCACCAGCCGGATCGTTCTGGCCACCCCGGATGGACTCGAGCCGACGCCGCGCAGCGAACTGGTGGCGCGCCTGCGCCGCGCAGCGATTTTGGCCGAGCGCCGGGAGTTGATCCGCCTTTGGCGTGAAAATCAGATCAGTGACGAAGTGATGCATCACCTGGAGGAAGTTCTCGACTACCAGCAGGCGCAGCACTAGCTGTGTAAACCCACCAGGTTGTTCAGTCCGGTGATGCGCGAGATTGGCAGCTGATATTGAAGGCTTGCCCGAGGACGCTGCCGCGTCAGACGAAGCCGGGGAGGCGTCGGTAACCCGGATCGTAGCGGACGGCCTCGAGCGTTCCCTGGAAGATGGCTTCGATGACTGGCGGTTCGCGCCACGGCTGGTCCATGAAGGTCAGTCCGATTTCTTCGACCAATGCGCCGCGCCAGTAGTGATTGACCAGTTCGTCGAGTGTCGAGTGGGAGAGGCTGTGCGGCAGTCGCAGGTAGTCAAGCCAGCTTGAGTCGTGAAATGAGCAGATGTAAGCGCCCTTGCTGCGCGCCCGCGTCAGCTGCTTGCCGAAGACACGGGCCGGATGCTTGCTGCGGAAGGTTTCGGCGTCGACGCGGGTGGCGAAGAGCAGCAGGGCGTGCAGGCGGCTCGGGAAATGGTTGTACAGGCGCTGGCGAAAATACTCGAGATGGTACTCGGCAAAGTAATTCTGGACCGTCGTGAACTGGTCTTCGGGCCGAAACGATCCGAAGGGGTTGCCGGTCAGGATATCCCAGCCCGGCAGTTCGGTATCCGCATCGAGCCATGCGTAAAGTTCGAGCGGTGCGCTGTCCTTGATCAGGTGGTCCATTGGGCTAATCGGCGTGGTCGACAGCGCTATTCTGAGCGTTCACGACGCTTTGTCCATGATCAATTGCTATCCGACCTTGATCGCCCGCGTCGGGCAGGCGGCGACACAGGCACCGCAGCCGGTGCAGCGCTCGTGATCGAGCAGCGGGGCCGAGATGCCGCCGAGCTGTGGCTTGAAACGGATGATCCCGGCGGGGCAAAGATCGCCGCAGATCCGGCATTCGACACGCTGTTGCGCAAGGCAGTCTTCGCCGATCGCCGCGCGGGCCGTCCACGGCGGCTGCCCGTCGCGCTGGCGCAGGGCGCCGCTCTGGCAGGCCGTGACGCAGTCGCCGCAAAAGGTGCATTCACCAGCACCAAAATCGATGCCGGGATAGCCGGCGTCACGGTCGGCAACGATATGGGCGGGGCAGGCGCGGATGCACTCGCCGCAGCGCGTGCAGGCATCCAGGAAAGCGTCCTCGGGGATTGCCCAGGGCGGACGCAATGCACTCTTGCGCGGCGAAAATTTGCCGCGGAGAAAGTTGCGGCGGCTGTTTGGTTCGCTCATCGGTGGGACGCCGGCAAAGCCTGCCATTTCAGGAAGATGCTGCGCTTGGTACGCAAACAAAAAGGGCAGAGCCTCGGCTCTGCCCTTCTGCGAAGCGTTGCTGAAGCTTACTGCTTGGTCGCCTTGATGTCGCCATCGGCACCGAAGCCGAGCTTGTAGCCCAGCGAGATATGGTGGAAGCGGCCCGTTGCGTGGTCGGCGTGCACCGCGACGCCGAACGGAACGGACTTGCCTTCGGCCAGTGCACCAGCGAGCTTGCGCGTGAAGGTCACGGTGTAGGTATCGCCAGCCTTGGTTCCTTCAGCCTTGACGCCAGCCGTGCCACCTTCCATGTTGCGCTTGTCGGTCACCGAACCATCGACCGCCTTGGCACCCTTGGCGCTCTTCCACTGCATCAGCTCGTAGGCGCCGTCCTTGGTGTACTTGGACTTCTTGTCGTCAGCGCCCGGCATCGTGCGCGCATCGCTGTGGCAGGTGGCCCAGCAGCCAATCTGATCGCCGGCAATCGTCTTGTCGCCGGCAGCGGCGGTGACCTTGTCGTTGGCGAACATGACGGCAACCTTGACGTCGTTTTCCTTGTCGGCGGTGTTGGCGCCGCCGGCCGGTGCCTTGAAGGTCAGGCGGATATAGGCGTTGTCCTTGTCGTAGGCAGCCTGGACGGAAACCGGGAAGTTCATGGTCTTCGGTGCGCCAACCGGTTCCAAATCCTTGCCGGCCAGACGCTTCATGTCGAAGTTCAGACCACCCTTCTCTTCATGGCAGCCGACGCAGCTTTCGCCCTTGACGAGGCCGGTGCGGCCGCTGTGGTCGGACTTCTTGGTGACCCACTCGATCGGGGTCACGCCGGCGTGGAAGACCTGGACATCGCGCTTCGGCACTTTGCTCCAGTCTGGAGCGGCGTGTGCGAGTTGGGAGCCGAAAGCGAGCAGGGCGCCAAGGACGGTAAGGGAAACGGTAGTCTTCTTCATGTAGTTTTCTCCACTCATACTATGGTTGATAGATGTCGGGACAGGCGCTGATCGCGATGATCACTCGTCGTCGTCTTCCTTCATGCCCTTGGGCTTGTGGTGCGCGATGCCCTTGTGGCAGTCGATACAGGTCTTCTTCTCGTCTTGCGCAATCTTGTGCATCTTCGAGCCGCGCAGTTTCTGCTTCTCGGGATTCATGCCCTCGAAGCTGTGGCAGTTGCGGCACTCGCGCGAATCGCTGGCTTTCATGCGCGCCCACTCATTCTCGGCGAGGTGGAGGCGTTTGGCTTCGAATTTTTCCTTGGTGTCGATGGTGCCGACGATCTTGCCGTAGATTTCCTTACTCGCCTGGATCTTGCGCCACATCTTGTGGGTCCAGTCCTTGGGTACGTGGCAGTCGGAACAGACTGCACGAACGCCGGTACGGTTGGTGTAGTGGATGGTTTCCTTGTATTCCTGATAGACGTTGTCACGCATTTCGTGACAGGAAATACAGAATTCGAGGGTGTTCGTCGCTTCCATCGCGGTGTTGAAACCGCCCCAGAAAAAGATGCCGGAGATGAAACCGACCGAGAGCAGTGCCAGCAGTGAGTATTTGGCGCTCGGACGTTTAAGCTTGGCCCAGAAGCCGGAATTGTTGTCGGACACAGTGCTACCCCTCTCGTTAATCTTGGTTTGCCTATCGTCCGGATCAAGCCCGACGATGCTGGCGAGCAGTCTAACGAATGAAGGGGGGCGGTTGTTTGATCTAAGTTAATTTATCCCTAGCTTTTAAGGGGGATCACGATCAGGGCTGAACCTTGTCGATCGTCAGTTGCAGCCCCTGCTTTCCGGGTTTCACGCCGCTGACGCTGCCAAAAAGATCGCCACTCGAGCTTTGCGCCTTGCCGGCCTTGGCGATTCGTGCTTCGACACTGACCGTTTTGAATTCGGAAAGCTTGCGCCCCCCGGGCAGTGCCATTGAGTCGTCGAGGCGGAAGGCGAGCGGCAGGTCGCCAGCCTTGGCGCGGGTGGCGGCGAGCGGCATGCGCTGACCATCTTCGGCGCGGGCGAAGACGAAGAGCTGGTCGTCGGGTTTGAGTTGCGCGGCCAGTTGCGGACTGATTGTTACCTTGCCGCTGATGCTGGGCCCGCCCCGCTGGTCGCCGGCTGCTCGCTGCGCGGCGGTCGTGCGGCCAGTTCGCGCGCCTTGGCGACGGCGCCTTCGAGCGCTTCGGCTTCCTCAGTTCCCGGTTCGATTTGCGTCAGGAGGCGACCCCAGTGCGTCGCCGCGGCCGCGAAGTCGCCGCGGTCGCTGGCGGCCGCGCCGGCCAGCAGCAGTGCCTGCGGTTCGTTGGGATCGATCGCCAGTGCGCGGCTGATCAGCTCGCTCGGCTTGCCGAGCAGATTGCCCTGCGCCGTCTGCGCCAAGACTTCGGCGTAGTCGGCAAGCAGCGTGGCGTCCTTGTTGACCACCGTGTCGGCATGGCTGTAAGCCTCCGCCGCCTCTGCGAAGCGTCCGAGGGCCTTGTATGAGCGAGCCAGCATGACCCAGCCGGTGGCGTCGTCGGGATTCTGCTTGAGTTTTTCGGCCAGCTTGCCGACCATCCCCTCGATCTGCTCCGGGCTGATCGGCGTGCGCGCCTGCGTCTGCGCCGGATCGAGGGCGCGCGGGTTGCCGAGCAGCGCGTAGCCGATGGCGGCGGCGATCGGCAGGGTGACGAGCAGGACGAGCGCCGTCTTGCGGCTCGCCGGTCGGGCAGCACCCTCGCTGTCAGCGCCTTCTTCGGGTTGAACGTCTTCGAGCAGGCGGCGCTGCACTTCGCGTTTGGCCTGTTCAAAGTCGGCCGCCGAGAGCGAGCCTTCGTCGCGTTCGCGCTCAAGTTCATTCAGCTGATCGCGGAAAATCGCCAGATTGGCTTCGCGCCGTTCGCCGGCGGCGTCGATCGACTGGGCGGCGCTGTCGGGTTTGCGCAGCAGCGGGTAGATCAGGCGCGCGGTCACGGCGACGACGAGGAGCGCCGCAAGGATGGCAAATACGGTCATTGTTTTGCGTCTTTGGTCTGCAGCAGGGCGTCGGCCTGCCTTTGTTCTTCGGGGTCGAGCGGCGCGTCGCTGATCGCATCGTCGCGCCGGCGCAGGTAGCGGATCAGGACAAACAGGCCGAGCAGCAGCAAGGCGGCCGGGCCAAACCACAGGAGCAGGGTGGTGCCCTTGAGCGGGGGCCGGTAGCGAACGAAGTCGCCGTAGCGGCTGACCATGAAGTCCATGATTTCCGCGTCGCTCTTGCCGTCCTTGATCAGCGTGCGGATTTCGCGGCGCAGATCGTTGGCCAGTTCAGCGTGCGACCCCGACAGCGATTCGTTTTGGCAGACGAGGCAGCGCAGTTCGTCGGAGATCGCCACCATGCGCTTTTCGACCCGCTCATCGACCGCCAGCGGCGCCGCTTCCTTGGCCTGCAAGGCCGCCGCGCCGAGCATGAGCGCTAGAATGATCAGCCAGCGCTTCATTTCGACAGCTCCGCAACCAGCGGCAGGATCTTGCCGGAGAAGATGTCCGGCGAAATCGGGCCGGTATGCTTCATGCGGATGACGCCGGCCTTGTCGATGACGTAGGTTTCCGGAACGCCATAGACGCCGTAATCAATGCCGACGCGACCGTCGAGATCGAGCACCGACAGCGTGTAGGGGTCGCCGTGCTTCTTCAGCCAGCCGGCGGCACGCTCGATCGCCAGCTTTTGCTCGCTGGCCGGGTCGATCTTGTCCGGGTCGATGTTGCCGTCGCCGCGCAGTTCCTTGTAGTTGAGCCCGACCAGCGGCACGGTTTTGCTCTTCGCCAGTTCGACGAGCACCGGATGTTCCTGGCGGCAGGAAACGCACCAGGAAGCCCATACGTTGAGCAGCCAGACCTTGCCCAGCATGTCCTTCGGCGCGAAAGTCCGTTCCGGCGCATGGATCTGCGGCAGCGCAAAGGCTGGCGCGGCTTTGCCGACCAGCGGCGAGGGGACGTCGCGCGGGTTGAGGCTCAGCCCGATGGCGAGCAGGGCGACGAGGGCGGCAAAGCCGATCAGCGGCCAGAGAAATTTGTTCATGCGCTTTGTGTTCCGGCGGTAATCGTGATTGAGGTGGCGCGCGACTTGATCCGGTAGCGCCGGTCGGCCATGGCGATCAGACCGCCGAGTGCCATCAGGACGCAGCCGCCCCAGATCCAGTCGACGAAGGGCTTGTAATAAACGCGTACGGCCCAGGCGGCCTGTGGCCGGGTCTTGTCGATCGGCTCGCCGAGCGCGACATAGACGTCGCGCAGGAAGCCGGTATCGATCGCCGCTTCGGTCATCGGCATCGAAGAGGAGGCGTAGTTGCGCTTCTCCGGGTTCATTTTGCGCACCGTCCTGCCGTCCTGCAGCAGGTCGATGTCGCCGACCAGCGCCATGTAGTTCGGGCCGTTTTCCTGACGCACGCCGTTGAAGCGGAAGGTGTAGCCACCGACCGCAACGGTGTCGCCAATATCCATCTTGACGTCCTTTTCGGATTGATAGCCATTGACCATGGTGACCCCGACGACAAAGACGGCGACGCCGACGTGCGCCGTGTGCATGCCGAAAAAGCTGCCCGGCTGTTTGAGGGCGGCGGCCAGGAAAGCGCGCTTGCCGCGCGTCGACTGCACGCGTGCGACGAAATTGAGCGTTCCGGCAAAGACGATCCAGGCGGCGAGCAGCAGACCCAGGGCAATCAGCGGCGTCCAGTCGCCGTAGATGAAGGGGACGCAGACGCCGACCAGTGCCGCCGAGAGAAAGGCCCAGCGCAGGGTGCGCGCCAGTTCGCTGAACGAGGCGTGCTTCCAGCGGGCGAAAGGCCCGGCCGCCATCAGGAACAGCGCCGGCACCATCAGCGGCGCGAATACTGTGTTGAAGTAAGGCGGGCCGACCGACAGCTTGCCGGCGCCGAGCGCGTCGATGGCCAGCGGGTAGAGCGTGCCGAGCAGCACCGACGAGCAGGCGACGACGAGCAGGACGTTGTTGGTGAGCAGCAGCGATTCGCGCGAGAGCAGCCCGAAACGGCCACCGAGGCCGACTTTCGGCGCGCGCCAGGCGAACAGCGCAAGCGAGCCGCCGATCACGACGACAAGGAAGGCGAGGATGAAAATGCCGCGCTTCGGGTCGGTGGCAAAAGCATGCACCGAGGTCAGCACGCCCGAGCGGACGAGGAAGGTGCCGAGCAGCGAGAGCGAGAAGGCCGAGATGGCGAGCAGCACGGTCCAGTTCTTGAAGCTGCCGCGCTTCTCGGTCACCGCCAGCGAGTGCACCAGCGCCGTGCCGACCAGCCAGGGCATGAACGAGGCGTTCTCGACCGGATCCCAGAACCACCAGCCGCCCCAGCCGAGTTCGTAGTAGGCCCACCACGAGCCGAGCGCGATACCGAGCGTCAGGAAAATCCATGCGGCGAGCGTCCACGGCCGCGACCAGCGCGCCCAGGCGGCGTCGAGTTGCCCCGAGAGCAGCGCGGCGACGGCGAAGGCGTAGGCCACCGAAAAGCCGACGTAGCCCATGTAGAGCATCGGTGGATGGATGATCAGGCCCGGATCCTGCAGCAGCGGGTTGAGGTCGCGCCCTTCCTGGGCAACCGGCAGCAGGCGCTCGAAGGGGTTCGAGGTGAACAGGATGAAGAGCAGGAAGCCGAAGGTGACCAGCCCGAGGACGCCCAGCACGCGCGCCACCATGCGTTCGGGCAGTTGCCGGGAGAAGGCGGCGACGGCAATCGTCCACAGCGTGAGCATGGTCACCCAGAGCAGCAGCGAACCCTCGTGGCCGCCCCACACGGCGGCGACGCGGTAGGGCAGCGGCAGCAGCGTGTTCGAGTGCTGGGCGACATAGATCACCGAGAAGTCGTTCTGCACGAAGGCCGCCGTCAGGCAGCCGAAGGCAACGACCATCAGCAAGGCGAGCATCTGCGACGCCGGGCGCGCGAGCCCGATCCAGGCCAGACGGTTCTTGTGGGCGCCGACCAGCGGCAGGGTGCCGAGCAGCAGCGCCACGCAGAGCGCGACGATGAGGGCGAAGTGACCGAGTTCCGGAATCATCTGGGGTGTTGTCCTCTTACTGCTTGATGGTTTTTGCGGCGGCTTCACTCGCCGCCTGGCTTGCCGCGGCACGATTGCCGGCGTCGCCAAGCGCCTTGGCGGCTTCCGGCGGCATGTAGTTCTCGTCGTGCTTGGCGAGCACTTCGTTGGCCGCAAACAGACCGTCGTCGGCGAGCTTGCCCTGCGCGACGACGCCTTTGCCTTCCTTGAACAGGTCGGGGAGGATGCCCTTGTAGGCGACCAGCATCTCCTTGTCGGTATCGGTGACGACGAAGCGCACGGTCACGCCGTCGGCTTCGCGCTGGATCGAGCCTTCCTTGACCAGGCCGCCGATGCGGAAGGTCTTGCCTTTCGGCGCTTCGCCGGCCGCCACCTGCGTCGGCGAGAAGAAGAAGACCAGATTGCTCTGGAAGGCGTTGAGAACCAGTGCCGCGACAATGCCGAGAACGGCCAGTCCGCCGACGATCAGCGCGATACGCTTGTGACGTGCTTTCAATCTTTGCTCCTGCCGTTGGTTTGGGTGCCCCGATCCGATTTCTCGGCGCGGAACTGGCGTTTCAGGCGCGTCAGCAGCCTCCTCCGACCCTGAACCAGCAGGATCGGTTCCAGTGTCATCAATAAAGCGGTCACGCCGACCGAGCCCCAGACATAAACACCGTGGTTGCCCATCGCGAGAAATTCGGAAAAGCTGTTCCAGTACATTTCTTACTCCTAGCGCTTGCCATCTTGCGTGAGCAACGTTCGGACCCACTTGGTGTGCCGCTCGCGTTCGAGCATGATGCTGCGCGCGCGCATCAGTGCGACGGCGATGCTGTACATCCAGAAAGCCAGCGCGCAAAGCAGCATGCCGAGCAGCATGGTCATTGCCATCGACGGCGATTTGGTCAGGCTGACCGACGAGCCTTGATGCAGCGTATTCCACCACTTGACCGAGAAATAGATGATCGGAATGTTCACCACGCCGACCAGCGCGAGGATGGCGCCGGCCTTGTCGGCACGGCGCGGGTCGTCGATCGCCGACTGCAGCGCGATGAAGCCGATGTAGAGGAAGAGCAGGATCAGTTCCGAGGTCAGGCGCGCATCCCAGACCCACCAGGCGCCCCACATCGGCTTGCCCCACAGGGCGCCGGTCCACAGCGAGAGGAAGGCGAACAGGGCGCCGGTCGGCGCCAGCGCCGAGGCCATCATTCCCGACAGCCGAGTGTTGAAAGCCAGGCCCAGCGCCGCCCAGCAGGCCATCACCAGATAGATGAACATCGACATCCACGATGCCGGCACGTGCAGGAAGATGATGCGATAGCCCTCGCCCTGCTGCGCGTCGGTCGGCGCGACGGCAAAGCCGACGTACAGGCCGGCGACGCCGAAGACGGCGGCCAGCGCCCAGAACCACGGAATCATCTTCCCGGCGACCGGGTAGAAGCTTTGCGGGCTGGCGTACTTGAACCAGTTGATCAGACGGTTGTTCATCATTCCAGTGCTATTCCAAAGCAATTCTCAAGGCCGCCGCGGTTGCCCACGGCGCAAAAAACACGCCGCCCAGCGTCAGCGCGCCGAGCAGCGACAAATGGGCCTGCGGGCCAAGTCCGGTGACCGTGGCATCGACCGCGCCGGCGCCGAAAATTAGGACCGGAATATACAGCGGCAGTACCAGCAGCGATAGCAGCACGCCGCCGCCGCGTACGCCGAGGGTCAGCGCGGCGCCGATCGCGCCGATGCCCGAGAGCGCTGGCGTGCCGATCAGCAGCGAGAGCGTCAGCACCCACAGCGCGTCGGTCGACAGGTCGAACTGCAGGCCGAGTACCGGCGCGAGCAGCGCGAGCGGCAGGCCGGAAACCAGCCAGTGGGCGATCACCTTGCCGAGCACGATCAGGCCGAGCGGCTGCGGTGCCAGCGCCAGTTGCTCCAGCGTGCCGTCGCGGTGGTCGTCGGCAAAGAGGCGCGGCAAGGAGAGCATGGTCGCCAGCAGGGCGGCGACCCACAGCACGCCGGGCGCGAGCTTGCGCAGCAGATCGGCTTCCGGTCCGATGCCGAGCGGAAACAGGCTGACCACGATGATGAAGAAGAACAGCGCGGAAACGATGTCGGCCTGCCGGCGCATGGCCAGCCTCAGGTCGCGGCCGATGACGGCACGGATCAGTGCAAGCATGGGCCTAGCTCAGTCGCAGTTCGCGCACCGCGCCGGCCGGAACGGCGACGCTCTGGTGCGTGGTCAGCACGGCGAGCCCGCCGCGCTGCAGGTGGGCGCCGATCAGGCCGGCGATCAGTTCGACGGCGGCGGTGTCGAGCGCCACATAAGGTTCGTCGAGGACCCACAGCGCGCGTTTTTCATGCACCAGCCGGGCCAGCGCGACGCGGCGCTTCTGCCCCTGCGAGAGGTAGCGGCAGGCCAGATCCTCGCGGCCGGCGAGGCCAACGAGTTCCAGCGCATCGAGTGCCGCATCCTCTTCGAGCGCCTCTTCGGCCAGCTTCGCCGAAGCGAGCAGGTTTTCAAGCGGCGTCAGTTCTTCCTTGATCGCATTGTGGTGGCCGAGGTAGCACAGCTCGGCGCGAAATTCGTCGCCGAGCTTGTCGATCGGCGCACCGCGCCAGCGAATTTCGCCATCGGCCGGCGGCGTCAGGCCGCACAGCATGCGCAGCAAGCTGGTCTTGCCCGAGCCGTTGCGGCCTTGCAGGTAAAGCAGTTCGCCACCCTCAAGCCGGAAGCCGACGCCTGCGAACAGGCGACGCTCGCCACGTACGCATTCGAGATTCGAGGCTTCAAGCATGCAGAGGGGAGGGTCCAGGAGGTTGCAGGGGATTACCGAGGGCGTATTGTGCAGGCGCAAGTTTAGCCGTGGATTGACCAGAATCAAAATTGATTCAGAGACTTTTGCGCATCTTTTGCGTATCGTCCAAGCTCATTTCGGGAGTCGGTATTGGATCAGGGGGGCTTGCGGCTGACGCTGGTTTGGGATGGCCGACGCATTGTCGCTGCCGAGGTGGTCTCGACGCGGCCACGCGCAGCACGCATCCTGATCGGGCAGCCGCTGGCCCGTGCGCTCGAACTGGTGCCGCGCCTGTTCAGCCTGTGCGGGCAGGCGCAGGGCGTCGCGGCCCGGCTGGCCAGCGCTGCGGCACGCGGCGAGGCGCTCGATGCCGAGTCTTTGCTCGATGCCGGCCGGCAAGTGGCGCTGGAGGCGATTGGCGAGCATCTCTGGCGGTTGCTGCTCGACTGGCCGCCGCTGCTCGGACTGCCGCAGCGCAAGGACGCCTTCCTGGCATGGCGCAGGCGGTTGCTGGCGGTCAAGGATCGGACCGGCGCGGCGCTGCTTGGCGGAGAGCTGGCGCGCTGGCTGGGCGCTGAAGCGCAGTTGCGCATCGAGCCGGTCGAACACTACGCAGTGCTGGCTCCGGGCGCGCTGTTGCCTGCGCTGGCGGCCGCGACGTGGGCACGCCAGGGGATTGACGATATGTTTTCCGGGCAGCCCTCCTGCGCGGGGGCGCCGGCCGAGACTGGCGTGCTGGCCCGCCGGTTTGCCGCTGCCGAGGTGGCTCGCCACCTCGCTACGGGAAAAATGATCGCTGCCCGCCTGGCCGCGCGCTACGCCGATCTGCATTTTCTCGCCGGGGCGTTGATCGATCCGCGGCAACTGGCCGGCTGGCTCGATGCCGCGCCGGTCGCCGACGGTGTCGGGCTGGCCTGCGTGGAGACGGCGCGCGGCCTGCTGCTGCATCTGATACAGGTCAACGACGGCCGGGTGGGGCGCTATGTTATCGTCGCGCCGACCGAATGGAACTTTCACCCGCAGGGCGCTTTCGTTCGCGAGATCACCGGCTGCGCGGCAGCCAGCCGGGCCGAGGCCGAACAGGCGGCACGCCGGCTGGCGCTGGCGCTCGATCCCTGCGTGGCTTACGAGGTAATCATCAACGATGCATGAAATGTCGCTGGCCGAAGGCGTGCTGCAGATTGTCGAGGATGCCGCACGCGGCGACGGCGGGTTTTCGCGCGTCAAGACCGTGGTCATCGAAATCGGCCAGCTGTCGTCGGTCGAGCCCGACGCGATGCGTTTCTGTTTCGATGCCGTGACGCGCGGCACGCTGGCCGAAGGCGCGCAACTCGAAGTGATCGAGGTGGCCGGCGAAGGATTGTGCTTCAATTGCAACACGACGGTGCCGCTTGCGGCGCTGTACGACCCCTGCCCGGCCTGCGGCGGTTACCCGGTACAACCGACCGGCGGAACCGAGATGCGCGTCAAGGAGCTCGAGGTTGAATAATAAAGAGGAGACAAAGGATGTGTACGACCTGTGGCTGTGCTGCGGGTGAGGCCCGCATCGACGGCGAGGCGCTGCATACGCACGCCGATGGCACCACCCACGCGCACGCCCCCGCCCATTCGGGGATGAGCTATAGCCCCGTCGCGGCGGGGTACGTGCATCGCCATGCGGATGACCAACGGAAATCCCCGCGGGATGGAACCGTTCACGCCCATGGCGACGCTGCGATTCACTACGGGAACGGCCCGGCCGGCGCGCACGCGCCGGGGATGACGCAGTCGCGCATGGTGCAGATCGAACGCGACATCCTGGCGAAAAACGACGGCTACGCCGCGCAGAACCGCGCTCGTTTCGACGAGCAGGGCATCTTCGCGCTGAACCTCGTCTCGAGTCCGGGGTCGGGGAAAACCACGCTGCTCTGCCGGACCATCGACGAACTCAGGGGCCGGCTGTCGATTGCCGTGGTCGAAGGCGACCAGCAGACGAGCAACGACGCCGAGCGCATCCGCGCGACCGGCGCTCCGGCGCTGCAGATCAATACCGGCAAGGGTTGCCATCTCGATGCGTCAATGGTCGGCCATGCGCTGCAGAAACTTGCGCCGGCCGACGACTCGCTGCTGCTCATCGAGAACGTCGGCAATCTCGTCTGCCCGGCTGCTTTCGATCTGGGCGAAGCGCACAAGGTGGCGATCCTCTCGGTGACCGAGGGCGAAGACAAGCCGCTCAAATACCCCGACATGTTCCGCGCCGCATCGCTCTTGCTGCTCAACAAGATCGACCTCCTGCCCTACGTCGCCTTCGATACCGGCCTGGCGATCGAATACGCGCGGCGCGTCAATCCGGCGCTGCAGGTGATCGAGCTCTCGGCGACGACCGGCGAGGGCTTCGCCGAATGGCTGGCCTGGCTGGAAGCCGGCTGTGCCGCGCAGAAAGCGAAGAAGCAGGAAACGGTGGCTGCGCTCAAGCGCCGGGTGGCCGAGCTGGAAAGCCGGCTTGCCGCGCAGTCTTCCGACGAAGGGCGGCGCTGATATGCCGGACAGCATGATTTGCCAGCGCATCCGCGTCAGCGGCGTCGTGCAGGGCGTCGGCTTTCGTCCCTTCGTCTGGCGTCTGGCCCGCGAACTGGCGTTGACCGGCTGGGTGCGCAACGATTCGCGCGGCGTCGAAATCGAGGTCTGCGGCGCCGCCGCGCAGGTGCGCCGCCTGGTCGATCGCCTGCAGCACGAGGCGCCGCCGCTGGCGCGCATCGATGCGGTGATCGCGCACAAGGCCAAGCCGGACAGCGTGGCCGAAGACTTCGTGATCATCGACAGCCGCAGCGGGCGGGCGGCGACGATGATCGGCCACGACAGCGCCGTCTGCCGCGAATGCCTTGCCGAAATGTTCGATCCGGCCAGCCGGCGCTGGCGCTACGCATTCACCAACTGCACGCACTGCGGCCCGCGCTACACGATCAGCCGTGGCCTGCCTTACGACCGCGTGCGCACCAGCCTGAAGCCCTTCGTGCTGTGCAACAAGTGCCAGGGCGAGTATCGCCGGCATGAAGACCGGCGCTTTCACGCCGAAGCCAACTGCTGTCCGAAATGCGGGCCGCAGATTGCGCTGCTCGGCGAAGAGGGCCAGCCGCTGCCGGGCGACCCGGTCGAGGCGGCGCTGCATCTCCTGCAGCAGGGGAAGATACTTGCCATCAAGGGGCTCGGCGGTTTTCATCTGGCCTGCGATGCGCGCAATTCGGCCGCCGTTGCTGTGCTGCGCGAGCGCAAGCAGCGCGAGGAAAAGCCGTTTGCCGTGATGCTCGCCAACGCCCAGTCGGCGACCGCCTTCGTCCAGATGGGCGTCGGCGAACCGGGGTTGCTGACGCTCCCCGAGCGGCCGGCGATCCTGCTCAAGAAGCGCGCCTGCTGCGACGCCGCGCTGCCGGGCATCGCCCCCGGTCTGGCCTGGCTCGGCGTCATGCTGCCCTATACGCCGCTGCAGTACCTGCTCTTTCACGAAGCCGCCGGCCGCCCGGAAGGGCTCGACTGGCTGGACGGCGCGCAGGAGCTCGCGCTGGTGATGACCAGCGCCAACCCCGGCGGCGAGCCGCTGGTGATCGGCAACGACGAAGCGCTGCTGCGCCTGTCGGGAATCGCCGACGCCTACCTGCTGCACGACCGCGAAATCGTCACGCGCTGCGACGACAGCGTCGCGCGCATCGCGCCGGGCGGCCTGCAGTTCATCCGCCGCGCGCGCGGCTACACGCCGCGCGCCATCAAGCTGCCGCGCTCAGGACCGCCGCTGCTGGCGGTCGGCGGCTGGTTCAAGAACACCGTGTGCGTGACGCGCGGCGACGAGGCCTTCGTCTCGCAGCATATCGGCGACCTCGACAACGCCGCCGCCTGCGGCTTTTTCGAGGAAAGCGTCGAGCAGCTGCTCAAGCTCATGCAGGTCGAGCCGGCGATCGTTGCGCACGACCTGCACCCGGATTTCCACTCGACGCGCTTTGCCGCCGACTTCGCCGGCCAGCGCGGCCTGCCGCTGCTCGGCGTGCAGCACCACCATGCGCACGCGGCCGCGATACTCGCCGAACATGGCGTGCAGGGGCCGGTGATCGCGCTGGCGCTCGACGGCGTCGGCCTCGGCAGCGACGGCGGGGCGTGGGGCGGCGAGCTGCTGCGCGTCGATGGCGAGCGCTGCGAGCGTCTCGGCCATCTGGCGCCATTGGCGCTGCCGGGCGGCGACCGTGCCGCGCGCGAGCCGTGGCGCATGGCCGCGGCGGTGCTGCACCGGCTCGGGCGCGGCAACGAAATCACCAGGCGCTTCGCCGGCCAGCCGGCGGCGCCGACCGTCGCGCAAATGCTCGAACAGGGCGTCAACTGCCCGCCGACCTCGAGTCTCGGACGGGTTTTCGACGCCGCCGCCGGGCTGCTCGGGATCAAGCCGGTGATGGCTTTCGAGGGGCAGGCGGCGATGCTGCTCGAAGGGCTGGCCGACCGCTACGGCGACATCCTGCCTTTCGACCACGGCTGGCGGATCGAAAATGGTCAGCTCGACCTCTTGCCGCTCTTTGCCGTGCTGGCCGACGAAAAGAACGCCGAACGCGGCGCGGCCATCTTCCATGCGACGCTGGTCGCCGCGCTGGCCGACTGGGTGCATGCCGTCGCGCCGGCCGACGGCACGGTGGTCGGCAGCGGCGGCTGTTTCCTCAACCAGATCCTCGCCCGCGGCTTGCGCTCGCGCGTCGGTGCGCACGGCCGGCATCTGCTCGAGGCGCGCCGCCTGCCGCCCAACGATGGCGGTCTCTCCCTCGGCCAGGCGTGGATCGCCCTGCAGCATCTGACCGACCGTTAGAGGAAGCCCGTTATGTGCCTTGCCCTTCCGTGCCTGGTCGTCGATCTCTTGCCCGACGACCAAGCGATGATCGACGTCTCCGGCATGCGCAAATCGATTTCGCTGGCGCTGGTCGATGGCGTCGCCGTCGGCGACTACGTCATCGTGCACGTCGGCTACGCGCTGACCCGGCTCGACCCCGACGAGGCCGACCGGACGCTGGCGCTCTTCGCCGAACTCGGGGATGCTGCGCTCGCTGAAGCGGCGGCAGCAATCGGTTGATGAAATACATCGATGAGTTTCGCGACGGCGAACTCGCCAGCGGGCTGGCCGCCGCGATCCGGCAGGTCGCCCGGCCGGATCGCCACTACCATTTCATGGAATTCTGCGGTGGCCACACGCACGCCATCTCGCGCTACGGCGTGACCGACCTGCTGCCGGCCAACGTGCGCATGATCCACGGCCCCGGCTGCCCGGTCTGCGTGCTGCCGATCGGCCGCGTCGACATGGCGATCCGCCTGGCGCTCGACGCCGGCGTGATCCTGTGCACCTACGGCGACACGCTGCGCGTTCCGGCCTCGGGCGGGCTTTCGCTGCTGAAGGCGAAGGCCGGGGTGGGAAATGCCCGCGGCGACATCCGCATGGTCTATTCGAGCGCCGACGCGGTCGCCATCGCGCAGCAGAACCCCGACAAGCAGGTCGTCTTCTTCGCCATCGGCTTCGAGACGACGACGCCGCCGACCGCCGTGGCGATCAAGCAGGCGCAGGCGCTTGGGCTGAAGAATTTTTCGGTGCTCTGTTGCCACGTGCTGACGCCGGCGGCGATTAGCAACATCCTCGAGTCGCCCGAAGTTCGCAAGTTCGGCACCATTCCGCTCGACGGCTTCATCGGCCCGGCGCACGTATCGACGATCATCGGCAGCCGCCCCTACGAGTTTTTCGCCGAGGAATACCGCAAGCCGGTGGTGATCGCCGGCTTCGAGCCGCTCGACGTGATGCAGGCGATCCTGATGCTGGTCAAACAGGTCAACGACGGGCGGGCGGTGGTCGAGAACGAGTTTTCGCGTGCCGTGACGCGCGACGGCAACCTGAAAGCGCAGAACCTCGTCTCCGAGCTCTTCGAACTGCGCCGCTCGTTCGAGTGGCGCGGCCTCAACGAAGTGCCGTACAGCGCGCTGCGCATCCGCAAGGAATTCGGCGAATTCGACGCCGAACGGCGCTTTTCCATTGCTTATGCGTCGGTTCCCGACAACAAGGCCTGCGAGTGCGGCGCCATCCTGCGCGGCGTCAAAAGGCCGCAGGACTGCAGGATTTTCGGCACGGTGTGCACGCCGGAAAATCCGGTCGGCTCGTGCATGGTCTCGTCGGAAGGCGCCTGCGCGGCGCACTACACCTATGGTCGTTACAAGGATGTGGCGTGAAGAACATTAACCACGGCGTACAC
>JBAQRB010000039.1:0-4223 GCA_049295655.1 Rhodocyclaceae bacterium | reverse complement strand
GACCTGCCCGGCGTGCAACGGCGCCCGCCTGCGCGAGGAGGCGCGCCACGTGCGGATCGGCGCGCAGGCCGGCGCGCTGACCCTGCACGAGATCAGCCGCCTGCCGCTCGGCGATGCGCGCGACTATTTCCTCGGCCTGCAGCTGTCGGGCCAGAAGGCGCAGGTCGCCGAGAAGGTGCTCAAGGAAATCGTGAGCCGCCTGCAGTTCCTGATCAACGTCGGCCTCGACTACCTGTCGCTCGACCGTTCGGCCGAAACGCTCTCGGGCGGCGAGGCACAGCGCATCCGCCTTGCGTCGCAGATCGGCTCGGGGCTGACCGGCGTCATGTACGTCCTTGACGAACCATCGATCGGCCTGCACCAGCGCGACAACGACCGCCTGCTGCAGACGCTGCGCCAGCTGCGCGACATCGGCAACACGGTGATCGTCGTCGAGCACGACGAGGACGCGATCCGCAGCGCCGATTACGTCGTCGACATCGGCCCCGGCGCCGGTGTGCATGGCGGCGCGATCATCGCCGAAGGGACGCCCGAGGCGGTTGCTGGCAATCCAGACTCGCTGACCGGCGGCTACCTGTCCGGCCGGCGGCGTATCGAGGTCGCCGGCAAGCCGCGCCAGCCCGACCCGGCGCGCATGCTGCAGGTGATCGGCGCACGCGGCAACAACCTCAAGAACGTCACGCTCGACCTGCCGGTCGGCCTGTTCACCTGCATCACCGGCGTCTCGGGGTCGGGCAAATCGACGCTGATCAACGACACGCTCTACGCGGCGGCCGCCCGCCATCTCTACGGGTCGACCGGCGAGCCGGCCGAGCACGACGAAATCGTCGGCCTCGACCACTTCGACAAGGTGATCAACGTCGACCAGAGCCCGATCGGGCGCACGCCGCGCTCCAACCCGGCGACCTACACCGGCCTGCTGACGCCGATCCGCGACCTCTTTGCCGGCGTCCCCGAGTCCCGCGTGCGCGGCTATGGCCCGGGGCGCTTCTCGTTCAACGTCAAGGGCGGGCGCTGCGAGGCGTGCCAGGGCGACGGCGTGATCAAGGTCGAGATGCACTTCCTGCCCGACCTCTACGTACCCTGCGACGTCTGCCACGGCAAGCGCTACAACCGCGAAACGCTGGAAGTGCACTACAAGGGCAAGAACATCCACGAGATCCTGCAGATGACCGTCGAGCAGGCGCGCGAGTTCTTCGACGCGGTGCCGGTCGTCGCGCGCAAGCTGCAGACGCTGGTCGACGTCGGCCTCTCGTACATCACGCTCGGCCAGGCGGCGACGACGCTATCCGGCGGCGAAGCGCAGCGCGTCAAGCTGGCGCTCGAGCTCTCGAAGCGCGACACCGGCCGGACGCTCTACATCCTCGACGAACCGACCACCGGCCTGCACTTCCAGGACATCGAAATGCTGCTCAAGGTGCTGCATCGCCTCGCCGAAAACGGCAACACCGTCGTCGTCATCGAGCACAACCTCGACGTGATCCGAACCGCCGACTGGCTCGTCGACCTCGGGCCGGAAGGCGGCGGCGGCGGCGGCCGGATTCTCGGGGCCGGCACGCCGAAACAGCTGGCCGGCATCAAGGCCAGCCACACCGGGCGCTTCCTGAAACCGCTGCTGGCACGGGCGATCCGGTGATTTTCACGACGACGCCCGGCACGAACGCGAAAAAAACAACAAAATACCTATCTTCCGGTCATTTTCAATGCGCGCCCCCCTTCCCACAACGCCCGTGAAATGCAAGAATCGCGGCGGAGCAAGCTTTTAATAACCTCAGGAGACACCATGAACAAGTCCGAAATGATCGACGCCATCGCCGCCCGTACCGAACTCTCGAAGGCCGCTTCCGGCAAAGCGCTGGACGCCGTGATCGAAACCATCGTTGAAGCAGTGGCCAAGGGCGACGGCGTCACGCTGGTCGGCTTCGGTTCTTTCAAGGCTGCCGCGCGCGCCGCCCGTGAAGGCAAGAACCCGAAGACCGGCGAGAAGATCAGCATCGTCGCCACCACCGTGCCGAAGTTTTCCGCCGGCGCAACCTTCAAGACCGCCGTTTCCGAAGCCCACAAGAAGAGCAAGAAGAAGTAATTGCCCTTGTGCCGAAAAGGCTTGCCTGCGGGCAGGCTTTTTTTTCGCCCCGACTTTGGCCGAACCGTGGCACGGCCCCTTCGCCGGGCATGGAAAAACCAGCGCAAGGCTGGTTTCGGATGTGGTGGAGGTGAGCGGGATCGAACCGCTGGCCTCGACGTTGCGAACGTCGCGCTCTCCCAACTGAGCTACACCCCCATGGGGCTTTATCTTAGCCGATCCGCATGCGTTCGTGAAGGACTCAGCGCCCCTGCGGGAACACCTCAATCGGTCGTCGACAGCCCCATCATTTTCAGCCGGAACTCGGCCGGCGCATAGCCCATCGCCGCACTGCGCCGCAGGCAGGCCGGTATCGCCGCCGCCTCGCCGCGCACCGCGAGGACAAGGCAGCGCTTGTATTCGATATAACCGACGAACTCCGGCGGCGGCCGATGCGCGCTGGCGGCATCGAAGGCCTGCACGGCCCCATCGACATCGGCCAAGGCGAGCAGCGACGTCCCCTTGGCCAGATAGCCCTGGAAGGCGCGCGGATTCTGCGCGATGACCCGCTCGCTGTAGTCGAGCGCCTCGTCGTAACGCCGGCCCTTGTAGGCCTCGCCGGCGAGGTTGTAATAGATGCGGTCGGCCCCCGCCACGTCGGGCGAGGGCAATTTATGCAGCGCATCGAGCCAGAGCGCTTCTTCGCTCGAAAAGGTCTGCAGTCGATCCTGCGTCCACGGAATCAGCGCGAGGCAAGCGAGCGGAACGGCAACACGAAAAAGCAGCCAGCCGGAACGGCTGTGCATGCGCAACCAGCGGCCGCACGCCAGCAGAGCCCCGCAGAGCAGGAGTGCATAGCCCGGCGCCCAGAGGAAGCTGCGATAGAGGACAAACGGCTCCTGCACGCGGATCACCGACAGTTCAATGAGGTAGGGCAGCGCAACGAAGAGAAAGGCGGCCGACGACAGGCGCGCTGCCGGTCCGATGTTTTTCCGGAAAGTGGCGACCAGCGCAGCTCCCCCGCTGGCCAGCGCGGCCAACGCCGCCAAAGCGCCCGAAACACCACGCCACCAGTCAGGAAAATCGATGCGCAGGTCGGCCGACAGCAAGCTGGGGCTGGGAAACAGCCACGAAAACGCATACTTGAAAAACAGCCCGAGCTGCGTGGCGATACTCATTACCCAGATGCCGCCGGGAAAATCGAAGATCGATGGCAGCGCGATCTGGGCCAGCACTTCTCCGGCGTAAATTTCGTAATTCGTCCCGACCAGATCCATCCGGTGCGAAATCGTCCAGTAGCAGGCCGGCAGCAGCAGCAACAGAAAACCTCCCGCACGCAGCAGCACACCGCGCGACCAGTCGCACACCAGCGGCGTCAGGACAACGATGGCGAACGGCAGCAGCACGGCGTGCTCCTTGCACAGCATCGCCAGCGCGGCAAACAGGGCCGCCGAGATAAAGTCCGCCGGACGCGCCTGCTGCTGCGCGCGTAGGTAAAGACTGGCCGAGAGCAGGGAAAACAGCGTCGCCATGACGATGGTGCGCTGGATCAGGTAGGCTGCGGCGTAGACGGCAACCGGGTTGAGCGCGAACCAGAGGCAGACGCACAGCGCGGCCCAGCGCAGTTCCGGCGCATCGGGCGGCGAAAAGCGCGCCAGCGCGCGCAGCATGAAGAAGTAAAGCGCAACGACAACGAGGGCAAAGAGGGCAATGCCGAACCAGCGGTTCCAGCTCAGGTCGTCAGCCGAAACCACCTGTAGGAAGCCGATTGTGAAATACGGAAAACCCCGGGTATATGGCGAAAACGGCGTCTGCGCAAAATCGTAGGCCGTCAGGCTGCTGATGATGTTGTGGTCGTCGAAAACGACTGGATTGCCGACGAACGGCGAATAAACGGCGACAATGAATAGAATCGTCGCCAGCAGTCCGCCGGCTACGTAAATACCGCGCAAAACCCGCATTTTTCGCCCTCTGCAAAAGACAAGGCCCGCGAATGCGGGCCTTGTCGAACTCACGCCTGGATCAGGCGTGAATTAACGCCACTTGGCGACTTCGTTCTGGCAGAGGGTGCTGGGCGCCGTACCGCCCATCGTTGCAGCCCAAGTCATCGACGACTGATTGGCAACAGCGCTCGGCGTAAAGATCACTGTCGGCGCTGTAC
>JBAQRB010000038.1:0-1699 GCA_049295655.1 Rhodocyclaceae bacterium | reverse complement strand
TTCCAGTGCTCGCCGCGCTGCTGATGCAGCGCGGCGAGCACCGAGAGCCCTGGCTGGTGCGCAAGCTCGACGCGCTCTACGCGCCGGCGCTCGACTGGGCGCTGGCCAATACGCGGCAGGTCGTCGCCGGCGCCGTCATCATGCTGCTCGCCGCCGCCGCTGCCTACCTGCTGCTCGGCAAGAGCTTCGTGCCGACGATGGACGAAGGCGACCTGATCATCCAGCTCGAAAAGCTGCCGTCGATCAGCCTCGAACAGAGCGTTGAACTCGACCTGCGCGTGCAGCGCGCCATCCTCGAACGCGTGCCGGAAATCGTGCAGATCGTTGCCCGCTCGGGGTCCGACGAACTGGGCCTCGACCCGATGGGCCTCAACCAGACCGACACCTTCCTCGTTCTCAAGCCGATTGCAGAGTGGCGCACGCCGAGCAAGGAATGGCTCGTCGACCGGTTGCGCGAAGTGATGCAGGACTTCCCCGGCATCACCTACAGCTTCACGCAGCCGATCGAAATGCGCGTCTCCGAGATGCTCACCGGCGTGCGCGGCGACATCGCGGTCAAGGTGTTCGGCCCCGACCTTGGCGAACTCGGGCGGATCGCCGGCGAAATCGAAACGCTGCTCAGGAACACGCGCGGCAGCGAGGATGCCTTCACGCTGAAGAACGACGGCGTGCAATACCTGCGCGTCGAGGTCGACCGCCTGGCCGCCGGCCGCCTCGGACTGAACGTCGACGAACTGCAGTCGTCGCTCAAGAGCATCGTCGAAGGCCAGAGCGCCGGGCTGGTGATCGAACCCGGCCGGCGCACGCCGCTCGTCATCCGTGGCGCGGGCGGCAGCGCAGGCGTACGCGAGAGCGTCGAGCGCTTCAGCGCACTGCGCCTCACGCTGCCGGACGGCCACACGGTGCCGCTGGCGCAGGTCGCCCGCATCGAGCGGATCGAAGGGCCGGTCAAGGTCGACCGCGAGAATGCGCAGCGCTACGTCGTCATCCAGTCGAACGTGCGCGACCGTGACCTCGTCGGTTTCGTTGATGAGGCCAAGCTCGGCGTGGCGCAGAAACTGCAGATTCCGCCCGGCTACCGCATCGTCTGGGGCGGCCAGTTCGAGAACCAGCAGCGCGCGGCCAAGCGGCTGGCGATCGTCGTCCCGGTGGCGCTGGCGCTGATCTTCCTGCTGCTCTTCTCGACCTTCGGCTCGCTGCGGCAGGCGGCGCTGGTCCTCGTCAACGTTCCCTTCGCCATGGTCGGCGGCGTCTTTGCGCTGCTCGCCGCCGGCGAATACCTCTCGGTGCCGGCGTCGGTCGGCTTCATCGCGCTGCTCGGCATCGCCGTGCTCAATGGCGTGGTGATGCTCACCCACTTCAACCAGCTGCGCGCGCAGGGGCTGCCGCTGACCCAGGTCGTCGTCGAGGGCGCCAAACGCCGGCTGCGCCCGGTGCTGATGACCGCCTCGATCGCCGCCTTCGGCCTCGTCCCGCTGCTCTTTGCCAGCGGCCCCGGATCGGAGATCCAGAAGCCGCTGGCCATCGTCGTGATCGGCGGGCTGGTCACCTCGACGCTACTCACTTTGCTGCTGCTGCCGATTCTTTATCGCCGGTTTGAGCGAAAAAATGATTAACCACAACGAGCACAACGAGCACAACGGGCACAACGGGCACAACGGGCACAACGAAATTCAATAGCAAAACCCCTGGTGTGCCA
>JBAQRB010000037.1:0-4202 GCA_049295655.1 Rhodocyclaceae bacterium | reverse complement strand
CGCAAGGTCAAGAACAGCCGGCAGGCGCGCGCCATGGAGAAGGGCAGCCGCTACGGGCGCCAGATGCAGGAGGAAACTTGGCAGAACGCCGAGGTCGATGCGCTGTACCGCCTGGCGGCCGCCGGCGTTCGCGTGCCGCAGCCGCATCTGTGCTTCGAGGGCGTGCTGCTGATGGATCTGGTGACCGACGCCGACGGCAACGCCGCGCCGCGCCTGAACGACGTCGAGCTTTCCGAGGAACTGGCGCTCGAATACCACGCCATGCTGGTCAATCAGGTGGTGCGCATGCTGTGCGCCGGGCTCATCCACGGCGACCTCTCCGAATACAACATCCTGGTCGACGCCGACGGGCCGGTGATCATCGACCTGCCGCAGGCGATCGACGCGGCGGGCAACAGCTGCGCCGCCGAAATGCTCGAACGCGACGTGGCGAACCTGCGCAGCTATTTTTCCGCCTTCGCGCCGAGCCTCAAGGACACGCAGTACGGCAAGGAAATCTGGGGGCATTACGAAAGCGGCCTGCTGACGCCGGAACTGCCCCTGACCGGCCAGGTCGCGCTCGACGAGCACCTGGCCGATGTCGACGCGGTGCTGATGCAGGTCGAACTGGCGATCCGGGAAGACGAAATCCGCCGCATGTGCCGGGAATAAACCGGCAGACCGCAACAACAGACGCCACCCCGTTCCCGAAAAGCGGCCTGCGTGAACCCGCACCGATGACGTCGGGCTTGACACTCTGAATCGCAGAGTTATAAACTCTGCAAAACAGTGTTAGCCATCGACCGAACTCGGACAGAACTCACCATGACAGCAAACGGGACAGGAAGCGCGGCGCGGCAACTGGGCGCCATCCACACCATGCTCGCCGCCGGCCAGCGCAATCTGCGCATCGAGCGGCATACCCTCGTTCTCTGGGGACTGGCCGGCGGCCTGCTGTTCCTGTTCAGCGAACACATCCTGACGCCGACGCAGTTTCCGGTTGTCGAGCAGCGCGCGACGGCGTGGCTGCTGCTGATTTCCGTCGTTCTCGGCGCAGTGGGCATCGCCGACTGGCATCTGACGCGCCGCGCCAAAGCCGCGCGCGACGAGGCGTGGTCGTTCATTCATCGCCAGGTCCTGAAAATCCTGTGGCTGCTGATGTCGATCGGCACGCTGCTGACCTTTGCCATGTTCTTCTTCGGCGGCGGCTACATGGTGTGCGCCGCGTGGCTCGTGCTGATCGGCATCAGCCTCTACGTACACGGCCTGTTTTCCGAAGAGCTGCTCGAATGGGCCGGCGCGCTGGTGATCGTGACCGGCATCGCCAGCCTCGGCTTCCACCTGGCGTACGAAACCATGAAGTGGATCAGCGCGTCGGTGTTCGGCATCGGCCTGCCGCTGCTCGCGCTCATGCTCGATCGCGGGCGCAGCCGTCCGGCATGGCAGCGCTCGGCGCAATCGACGCTGTGGATCGTGCTGGTGCTGACGCCACCGCTGCTCGCCCAGCGCTATGCCGCCGGCGCCACGCTGCCCGATGCACCGGTCGTTTCGCTCGCCTCGTACCGCCAGCACGAAGCCGGAAACGGTGCGAAAAACAGCGCGGAAAATGGCGCGCGGATCATCGCGCTACCGGCGGGCAGCGCCATTCCGGTCGACATCGAACTGTCCGGCGACCTCTTTCGCAAGACGCCCGTACCGACCTTGCCGTTGACGCTCGCCGAGCCGGTCGAATTGATGATGATCGACGGCCAGCTGACCGGCGACATGCGCTTTCCCGGCGAACCCTGGCTGCGCGCCCGCGAGGTGCGCTGGATCGGCATTCCGTGGCTGAAAGCCGAACTGACACCGGAGCAAGGGCCGCTGATCCGTTCCAGCCTGGTCGTCGACGTCGGGCCCCAGCGGCGCACGTCCGGGCAATGATTTTTTTCGTTCAACCCTCAAGGAGAGCATCGATGAAAACCGGACTTTTAAAACGATTGCCGCTGGGCATTGCCGCCAGCACACTCATCCTTTCCGGCTGCGCCGGCCTGGGCGCTCCCGGCGGCGACGAGATGGCGCGGATCCCGACCATCCGCTTCGGCGAAGCCGCGCCGGCCGGCAAGGATTTTGTCCTGCACTACCCGGCCGGCAGCCCGCTGCCCGTCGTCACCGGCGTATTTGGCTCGCTGTTCGAGCAGGCCGAGAAGGCCACGCTGGATGTCCGTCTGAAGCGCGACGTTTTCATCTACCGGAAGTGGGTCAGCTTCGACGGCAAGTCCTGGCTCCCCGGGAACGAAGCCGTCAACGGCAAAATCGAACTGAAACTGCCCGGCGAGGCGGACGGCCAGGCCCCCGGCCGGCTCAGCGCGGAGTTCAACCTGAAATAACCGGCGGCCGCAGCCGCCCCGTTGCCAAGGAACAAAATCATGAACTCTCTGGACGCCCTGTTGCATCAGCCATTGCGCACGCAGATCGCGGCATTCCTGGCGGGTGCCGACGAAGCCACGTTTTCCGAGCTGAAACGCCGCCTCGAAGTCTCGGACGGCAACCTGGAATCGCACCTGAAAAAGCTGATCGCCGCGGATTACGTGGCGGTACGGCGGGAAACCGGCGCCGGGCGGCCGCAGTCCTGCTACGCGCTGACGCCAACCGGCCACGCCGCGCTGCGCGAATACGTCGGTGCGCTGCAACGCCTGCTGGTTTTCGACCCTGAACCGGATACCGATCTGGTGAGCGCCGAAAGCCCGCCGGTCACGGCACCGCTCCTTCCGGCGGCCTGAAACAGCGCCCGGCATCCAGCTTCTTGTTTTGCGTCCGCCCGGAATCCGAGAAATCCGAGATCGACAGGCGTCGTCTTGCACGATGCCTGCTGCTCTCGCTATTCCTGCATGGCGCACTATTGACGGTGAATGATCGGCAGCCCGCCAGCAAAGTTTCCCGGCAAATGTTCCCGCTGGCCCTGACCTGGACCGCTCCGACAGCACCCAGAGAAAATACCGGCGCGCCCATCGACGGCGGCACGGCCCAGCACAGCATGACGAGCGCCAAGCGCAAAGTGGCAAGCACGTCAGAAAGCGCAAGCACGCTACCTACCGACGGATCAATTCATGATCTGCTTGAAAATGCACGGCAAACAGCACGCGACGAGGCGCTGAGAATCGAGCGGCAGGGGAAAACGGATAGCCCCCGTCAAGACGCTCCCGAAAACCGACTGGCGCGCGCTTTGGCACGCCCAGCAGCGCAGGAAAGGTTGCTGGCCAACGGAACGTACAAAATAACGACCAGCGCGGGCACCACCTACTGCCTGAACGAACCACCCGACTTCAACCGGGGCGGCCTGAGCACAGCGCTACGCGTCGCCTCGACCTGCCCGTGACCGGTCCGGCACACGTGCAAGGCATTGCGCGGCATACGGCACGCTTACCTGGTGATCGGCGCGTTGCGTCCGGAATACTGGTCGCTCATGCGCTGCGCGGCATCGGAAAACTGGCCGAGCGGCTTTTCGCTGCAATAGCGCTGCACGTAGAGTTCGACCGTGCCGCTCGAGACCACCGAGATCTGCTGGCCCGGATTGGCGTAGTTGTGCCCGCTCAGGAAACCGCGCACCCACGCCACGTACGCCTTGCGCTGCTCGGCGTCGTCCTTCGACTTGAGCCAGGCCTGGCACGACATGTCGTCAAAACCCAGCAGCTTGAGCGGTACGCCGGCACTGGCCGAAGAAGAAATGGCGAGCGAGAAAACGAAAGACAAGGCCAAGGCCAGCGGCGGTAACAGCTTCTTTTGCAGCATCAAATCTCTCCTGTTCGCAGATTACGGATTGACACAGTTCCGAACCATCGTTTCTCCGGCTTTGCCGCACGGCGTCAGCGCGCCGGAGACCGGATGCGGCGTTCCCTCGTCGTCCATCTGCGCAGCGCGCGTCTCCCAGGCGAGCAGGCCCTTGCGATCGAGCGTCAGGCGCAGCAACCAGCCGCGCTTGGCTTCCGGCAACTCGAAGCCGTCGAAGACAAAGTTGCCGAGGCTATAGACGATCAGCTTGCCGCGGTAATACTCGGCGCCCTGCGTCACATGCGGATGGCCGCCGACCACCACGTCGGCGCCGGCGTCGATCATCAGGCGCGCCAGTTGGCGCTGCCGCGCGCTCGGCGCCGGCTCGCGCTCCCAGCCCCAGTGCATGAACGGAATCACCAGGTCGGCGCCGGCCGCGCGCGCCGCGCGGATGTCGCCGATCACCTGGCTGTCCT
>JBAQRB010000036.1:0-2807 GCA_049295655.1 Rhodocyclaceae bacterium | reverse complement strand
GCCGGCGCGTGCGCTGGCCGAGGCGCGCCGTGCGCAGGGGCTGCGTCCGGACTGGGAAATGGCCGGTTTGCTGGAAGCGCAATTGCTCGCCCGCGAGTCGACGGGCGAAGCCGTCGCCGCCCTGCAGCGGTTTGTCGAGCGCAACCCGAATGCGCGTGACGTGCAGCTGCATCTGGCGCGCGCGCTGGTCGGTGAAAAGAAATACGCGCAAGCCAAGCAGCATTTCGACCGCCTGCTCAACGAATACCCGGACAATCCCGAGATCGTCTATCCGGTGGCCATTCTCGCGCTGCAGCAGAACGATCTGGCGCTCGCAGAAAAGCAGCTCAAGCATCTTCTGACGCTCGAATTTCCCGACAAGAGCGTGGCCCATTTCTATCTTGGGCAGATTGCCGAAGACAGCAAGCGCGGCAGCGAGGCGCTTGACCGTTATTCGCGCGTCGGTGCGGGCGAGCATTACTTGCCGGCGCAGGTGCGCAGCGCCAATTTGCTTGCGGCGCAGGGGCAGCTCGATGCGGCGCGTCAGCGTCTGCGCAGTGCGCAGGTAAAGGAGCCGCGCGAAGGCGTGCAGCTCACCATCGCCGAAGCCCAGCTGCTGCGCGAGGCCAAGCAGTTGCAGGCGGCTTTCGATCTTCTCGATGCGGCCTTGAGCCAGCAGCCCGAGCAGCCCGAGCTGCTCTACGAAACCGCCTTGCTCGCCGAAAAGCTGGGCCGCATGGAAACCCTTGAAGGCCATCTGCGCAAATTGATCGGGTTGAAGCCGGACAGCGCGCAGGCCTATAACGCGCTGGGCTATTCCTACGCCGATCGCAACCTGCGCCTGCCCGAAGCGCGCGAACTGGTTGAGAAGGCGCTCACGCTGGCGCCGGATGATCCCTTCATCCTCGACAGCATGGGCTGGGTGCTCTATCGGCAGGGCGATTTCCCGGGCGCGCTGGCCCGCCTTGAGCGCGCCTATGCGCAACGTCCCGACCCGGAAATTGCCGCCCACCTCGGCGAAGTGCTGTGGGTGCTTGAGCGCAAGGACGACGCGCGGCGGATCTGGCGCGAGGCGCAGAAAATGCACCCGGGCAACGAGGACCTCGCGCAGGTCGTCAAGAAGTTCTCTCCCTGATTTCGATGCAAGCTTTCCGCCGAATCGTCCGGCGCGCTCGCCTGCTCGGCGTTGCGCTCGCCGCGCTTTGCCTGGGCGCCTGCGCCAGCCTGTTGCCGCCCGCGCCGGGCGGTGCCGTGCCGCAGCGCAGCCAGCTTGAATCCTTTGCGCTGGAAGGCCGTTTTTCGCTGCGCCATGAAGAGAAAAGCTATAGCGGCCATTTGACTTGGCAGCACGTCGGCGACAAGGACGAGCTTCTGCTCGCCTCGCCCTTCGGCCAGGGCCTCGCCGAGATTGTCAGCGATCGCGCAGGCGCCCGATTGACCGCCAGTGACGGCAAGGCGTATGCGGCAAGCGACGCCGAAACGTTGACGCAGCAGGCGCTGGGTTATCCCTTGCCCCTGACTGCGTTGCTGGGCTGGGTCCGCGGCCGGGGGGCGGCGGGCGATGCGACGGTGGCGGACGGCTTCGGGCGGCCGCTCAGTTTGCAGCGCGAGTTCTGGCGCATCGACTATGAATACGACAACGACGATCCGCAGTCTCTGCCCGGCCGCCTGTTCGTCCGGCAGGAGGGCGGGCTTGAGCTGCGCCTGCGTATCGACGAGTGGCGCGATCTGAACCATGAGAAGGCTGCCCAGCCATGACGGCAAAGGAATTCCCGATGGGCCCCGGTGAATGCTGGGGCTGGCATAGCGTCTACCCGGCGCCGGCCAAGCTCAATCTCTTCCTGCACGTCGTTGGCCGGCGCGCCGACGGTTACCACCTCCTGCAAACGCTGTTCCGCTTTCTCGATCACGGCGATTCCCTGCGCTTTGCTCCGCGCGACGATGGACAGGTCACCCTGCGCAATCCCTTGCCCGGCGTTGCGCCGCCGGACGACCTGACAGTGCGTGCCGCGCGCCTGTTGCAGGCCGAAAGCGGCTGCCGGGCCGGCGTCGAGATCAGCGTCGACAAGCGTCTGCCGATGGGCGGCGGCCTCGGTGGCGGCAGTTCGGACGCGGCCACCGTCCTGCTCGCGCTCAACCATCTCTGGCAACTCGGCCTGCCGCGCCGGCGCCTGCAGGAAATCGGGCTGACCCTGGGCGCCGATGTCCCGGTCTTCGTCTTCGGACGCAACGCCTTTGCCGAAGGCGTCGGCGAGGCGCTGCAGCCGGTCGCGTTGCCGCCTGCCTGGTATGTCGTTGTCGAACCGCCGGTGCCGGTGCCGACCGCCGCCATTTTTACCGCGCCCGAACTGAAGCGGGATACTCAGGCAATTCGTGCGGCCGACTGGCAGCCGGGATTCGGCGGCAACGATCTGGAGCCGGTGGCAACCGCCCGCTTCCCGCAAGTCGCCGCATGCCTCGCCTGGCTCTCGGGTTTTGGCCGGGCGCAGATGAGCGGCTCCGGCGCCTGCGTCTTCGCTGAATTCGCATCCCGCGCGGCTGCCGAAGCGGTCATCCGGCAGTTGCCGGGCGGCATGCGCGGCTGGCTGGCGGGCGGTCTGGCGCGGCACCCCCTGTGCGATCTGGCGAGCTGATTGAAGTTTCTCTGCGCCGAGTATGGATTTTTTTGAAATCGCCTGTATAATCTGCGCCTCGTTCGCTAGCCAAGCTAGATGAGCGACAGCTGGGGAGTCGCCAAGTTGGTTAAGGCACCGGATTTTGATTCCGGCATTCGAAGGTTCGAATCCTTCTTCCCCAGCCATCCGGATTCTTTCAAACCGGGCAGGTAG
>JBAQRB010000035.1:0-8474 GCA_049295655.1 Rhodocyclaceae bacterium | reverse complement strand
GAGTTGCGCGCGCGCGTGACGGCCAGCTTGACCCAGTCGCGGATCGGCGCGTCCTTGACCTGGCACATGCGCCAGATGTCGCCGGCTTCGACGTTCTGCGTCAGGAGCACTTCGCCGGTGGCGAGGTCGACGATGCTGGCGACGCCGTCTTCGGCCATCTCGAAGGTCTTGTCGTGCGAGCCGTATTCCTCGGCCTGCTGCGCCATCAGGCCGACGTTCGGCACGGTGCCCATGGTCTTCGGATCGAAGTTGCCGTTCCATTTGCAGAAGTTGATCATCTCCTGATAGATACGGGCAAAGGTCGATTCCGGCATCACGCACTTGCTGTCGTACTGCTTGCCGTCAGCACCCCACATCTTGCCGCCGGCGCGGATCATGGCCGGCATCGAGGCGTCGACAATGATGTCGTTCGGCGAGTGGAAATTGGTGATGCCCTTGGCCGAATCGACCATGGCCAGACGCGGACGGTGTTCCTGGCAGGCGTGCAGGTCGCGGATGACTTCGTCGCGCTTCGATTCCGGCAGCGTGGCGAGCTTGTCGTACAGGTTGGCCATGCCGTTATTGACGTTGACGCCGATCTCGTCGAACAGCTTGGCGTGCTTCTCGAAAGCGTCCTTGTAATAGATCTTGACGCAGTGGCCGAAGACGATCGGGTGCGAGACCTTCATCATCGTCGCCTTGACGTGCAGCGAGAAGAGGATGCCGGACTCGCGGCAGTCTTCCAGTTCTTTCTCGTAGAACTCGCACAGCGCCTTCTTGCTCATGAACATCGAGTCGATGATTTCGCCGGACAGCAGCGAAGTCTTCGGCTTCAGCACGATGGTCTTGCCGCTCTTGGTCACCAGCTCCATCTTCACGTCGCGCGCCTTGTCCAGCGTCATCGACTTCTCGCCGTGGTAGAAGTCGCCGTGGTGCATATGCGAAACGTGCGACTGCGACCATTGCTTCCACTCGCCCATCGAATGCGGGCGCTTCTTGGCGGAATTCTTGACGGCGGTCGGCGCGCGGCGGTCGGAGTTACCTTCGCGCAGTACCGGGTTGACCGAGCTGCCGATGCACTTGGCGTAGCGGGCCTTGATCGCCTTGTCTTCGTCGCTGGTCGGGTTTTCCGGATAGTCGGGAATCGCATAGCCCTTGGCCTGCAGCTCCTTGATGCAGGCCATCAGCTGGCCAACCGAGGCGCTGATGTTGGGCAGCTTGATGATGTTGGTGTCGGGCAGCAGGCACTTCTTGCCCAGTTCGCCGAGGGTGTTCGGCACCTTCTGCGCTTCCGGCAGACGGTCGGAGAATTCGGCCAGTACGCGGGCGGACACGGAAATGTCGGCCGTCTCGATCTCGATCCCGGCCGGCGCGGTAAATAGCCGGACGACAGGCAGAAAAGAACAAGTCGCCAGCAGCGGCGCCTCATCGGTGAGCGTATAGATGATCTTTGATTTCCCTGCGGCCATTCTTATCCCCTTGCTTCCGGTTAGTTGATTTACCCTGCTCGAGTTTATTGGAGGTCCCTGACACCAACCTTAAGGTGTGGGCCGAATACGTCGGGGACGCCCTCTCCGTGAAACGGAATTTTCGCCTGAAGCAAGCCAAAGCATTTCAGTTAGCGAAAAGTGATTTCACCGGAAAGGCGGAAGTTTACCCCTATGTGCGCTCCATGCAAAACGCGCATCGCCTCGGCGATGCATATATTCGGGCAATCGGCCGCTCGCGGCGCCCCTTTCGGCCTCCGGCCGAGCCTCTTTCCGCCGCCCGGAAGCGCCCTGCGGCCAGCGACTTTGGCGCATTGGCCGCGATGTTACAATCCTCGCAAACCCAACGCCGGAAGCTGCCAGGATGGAAATTTCCACCGCCGAGAACCCGCTCGCCAAGCGCATCGCCGAAGCCATGATCGACGGGTTCAACCGCCACTACCGGCTGATGCGCCATTACGGCCGTCAGGCCAAGGTTCTTTTCGAGGCGGCCGACTGGAAGGGCGTGCAGACCGCCGTGCGCGAGCGCATCCGCTCCTACGACGAGCGCGTCCGGGAAAACGCCGACCTGCTGTGCGCCGAATATGGCGCCAGCACGCTCGACAACGACACCTGGCAACAGCTCAAGCTCTATTACATCGGCCAGCTGATCAACCACAAGCAGCCTGAACTCGCCGAGACCTTCTTCAACTCGGTATGCTCGAAAATCCTCGACCGCACCTATTTTCACAACGACTACATCTTCGCCCGCCCGGCGGTATCGACCGAATACATCGACACCTATCCGCCGACCTATTCGAGCTACTACCCGCTGCAGCGCGGCCTGCGCGAGACGCTCAGGCAGATCGTCCTCGATTTCGACTGGCAGCTCCCCTTCGAGAACCTCGAACGCGACATCGCCTGGGTCATGCGCACCGTGCATACCCACCTGGGCGGCTGGCCGCAGCCCGAGGCCAATGCGCAGATCCAGGTCCTCTACTCGGCCTTCTATCGCAACAAGGCGGCCTACATCATCGGCAAGGCGATCAACGGCCACATGGAATTTTCCTTCGCCGTTCCGGTCCTGCACACGCCGGATGGCAAGCTCTATCTCGACACCATCCTGCTCGACGCCTGGCGCATCAGCCTGCTCTTCTCGCTGTCGCGCGCCTACTTCATGGTCGATATGGAAGTCCCTTCGGGCTATGTGCAGTTCCTGCGCGGCATCATGCCGGGCAAGCCGCGCTCCGAGCTGTACACGATGCTCGGCCTCGGCAAGCAGGGAAAGACGATGTTCTTCCGCGACCTGATGCAGCACCTGCGCCATTCGGAAGACAAGTTCATCGCCGCACCGGGAATCCGCGGCATGGTCATGATGGTATTCACGCTACCGTCCTACCCTTACGTTTTCAAGATCATCAAGGACGTTTTCCATGCCACCAAGGAAGTCGATCACGAGACGGTGAAAGCCAAGTACCTGCTCGTCAAGCAGGTCGACCGCGTCGGCCGCATGGCCGACACGCTGGAGTTCTCGCACGCCGCGCTGCCGAAGAAACGCTTCTCGGAAGAGCTCTTGCAGGAGCTGCGCGAAGTGGCGCCGTCGCTGATCGAGGAAGACGGCGACGACATCGTGATCAAGCACCTCTACATCGAGCGGCGCATGACGCCGCTCAACCTCTACCTCGACCACGCGACGCCGGAACAGATCGACCACGCCGTGCTCGAATACGGCAACGCGATCCGCGAACTGGCGAGCGCCAACATCTTCCCGGGCGACATGCTCTGGAAGAACTTCGGCGTGACGCGCTACAACCGCGTCGTCTTCTATGACTACGACGAAATCGAATACATGACCGACTGCAACTTCCGCGTCATCCCGGAAGCGCCCTATCCGGAGATGGAAATGTCGGCCGAACCCTGGTACTCGGTCGCCAGGAACGACGTCTTCCCCGAGGAATTCGCGACCTTCCTGCTCGGCTCGGCCAAGGTGCGCACCGCTTTCCTCAAGTATCACCGCGACCTGCTGAACGCGGCATTCTGGAAAAAGACGCAGCAGAAAATCGCCGAAGGCTACGTCGAAGACTTTTTCCCCTATCCGGAGAAATTGCGCTTCTGCAATACACACCCGAGCGCCGGAGCGGCGCCTCACCAAACCAACAGGAGAATGACCGATGAAACTGCGGCACCTCGCTAGCGCGCTCTGCCTCGCGGCAAGCGCTGGCATCGCTTGCGCAGAAGACCCGAATCTCGCACGCAACCTCGCCGCCACCTGCGCCAACTGCCACGGCACCGACGGCCAGGCGGTGCCCGGCGCCGGCATGGCCGCGCTGGCCGGCACCGACAGGAACAAGCTCGCGCAGACGATCCGCGACTTCCGCTCCGGCACCAGGCCCGGAACGGTGATGCCGCAGATCGCCAAGGGCTATACCGACGAGCAGATCGATCTGATCGCGACGTACTACGCGGCACACAAAGCGGGGAGCGCACGGCCATGATCCTCAACCGACGCGATTTCCTCAGGACGATGGGCGCCGTGACGGCAAGCGGTGCGCTCTACGGCTGCGCCGGCAGCGGCAAGGCGAATGGTCACGTGGTCATCGTCGGCGGCGGCTTTGGCGGCGCCACGGCAGCCAAGTACCTGCGCATGTGGAGCGCCGGCGGCGTGCAGGTGACGCTGATCGAGCGCAACGCGCAATTCATCTCCTGCCCGATCTCCAATCTCGTGATCAGCGGCGAACGGACGATGGCCGACATCACGATCGGCTACGAAGGCCTGAAAAAATGGGGCGTGCGCATCGTGCAGGACGACGTGCTCGGCGTCGATGCCGACCGGCATTCGATCCGCCTGCGGCAAGGCGGCCGGATGAGCTACGACCGCCTGATCCTCTCGCCGGGCGTGGACTTCATGTACGACGAAATCCCGGGGCTGAACAACGCCGACGCACAAGGGAAAATCGTGCACGCCTGGAAGGCCGGCCCGCAAACCGTCGCCCTGCGCCGACAGCTCGAGGCCATGAAGGACGGCGGCGTGTTCGCGATCACCGTCCCGAAAGCGCCCTATCGCTGCCCGCCCGGACCTTACGAGCGCGCCAGCGTGATTGCCGCGTACTTCAAGGCCAGGAAGCCGAAGTCGAAAGTCCTGATCCTCGACGCCAACGACGGCGTGGTGTCCAAGAAAGGGCTGTTCATGAATGCCTGGGCCGACCTCTACCCGGGAACGCTCGAATACCGGCCGAACAGCGAGTTGCGCGACGTCAATGCGGCTCGGCGGACCGCCGTGCTGGAATTCGATGAAGTCAGGGCCGACGTGCTGAACGTCATTCCGCCGCAACGCGCCGGCGATATTGCGGCGAAATCGGGGCTGAAGCTGATCAACCAGCGCTGGGTGGACATCGACTGGCTGTCGATGGAATCGAGCAGCACAAAGGACGTCCATGTGCTCGGCGACGCCATTTTCCCGGCGGCGACGATGCCCAAGTCGGGACACATGGCCAACCAGCACGCCAAGCTCGCCGCTGCGGCGATCCTCAACCTGCTCGCCGGCGAAGCGCCGAGTCCGGCGCCGCTCCTGATGAACACCTGCTACAGCTTCGTCGATGCGCACAACGCCATTCACGTGGCCTCGGTGCATCGTTACGACGCCGGGCAGAAGACCATGCTCCCGGTCGCCGGGGCGGGCGGCGTTTCGGCTGCGCGCAACGAGCTCGAAGCGGTCTCGGCCATGGGCTGGGCACGCAACATCTGGGCCGACATGCTGACCTGAACACGGCTGCCGTAAAAAAGAAAAGGCGTGCAGTCACCACTGCACGCCTTTTTCCCTGCCGGAACACTTTCTGCCGGACGAAAAAAAACCCCGCCGGTCAGCGAGGTCCTGATTCCACCAGCGCCGAATTACTTCAGCTTGGTTTCCTTGTAGATCACATGCTTGCGGACCTTGGGATCGTACTTCTTGATCTCCATTTTTTCCGGCATGGTGCGCTTGTTCTTGGTCGTGGTGTAGAAGTGACCGGTACCAGCGGTTGATTCCAGCTTGATCTTTTCACGCATGGCTGCAGCTCCTTATCAGATCTCGCCGCGAGCGCGCAGATCAGCGAGCACCACGTCGATACCGTTTTTGTCGATGGTGCGCAGACCAGCATTGGATACGCGCAGGCGAACCCAGTGGTTTTCGCTTTCAACCCAGAAACGGCGGTACTGCAGATTCGGGAGGAAGCGGCGCTTCGTTCTATTGTTGGCATGGGAAACATTGTTCCCAACCATCGGGCCCTTACCCGTTACTTGGCAGACACGCGCCATGATTGTTGCTCCAATTGATCTTGGGAAGAAAGGCGGCGATTTTAGCCCAAAGGGCGCACTCTGTTCAAGTACTTTTTGCAATTGTCGTGATCTGGACGAATTACAGCAGCCCCCGCTCGGCGAAAGACAGCGGCTGCGACTGCCCGGCGACGATGAAGTGATCGAGCACCCGGACATCGACCAACGCCAGCGCCTTCTTCAGCTCCCCCGTCAGCAACTCGTCGGCGCGCGAAGGCTCGGCCAGCCCGGACGGGTGGTTGTGCGCCAGGACGACGGCCGCCGCATTATGCTGCAAGGCCCTCTTCACGACCTCGCGCGGATAAACGCTGGTTTGCGTCAAGCTGCCGCGAAACAGCTCTTCGCTGGCGATCAGCCGGTTCTGCGCATCGAGCCAGAGGGCAAAAAACACTTCGTGCGGCAAACCCGCCAGATGCAGGCGCAAATAGTCACGCACGGCGCCGGGCGAAGCGAATGCGCTGCCCTGCGTGATTTCCTCGGCCAGCGCCCGTCGCGACATTTCCAGCACCGCCTGCAACTGGGCGTACTTGGCCGGCCCCATGCCGTGCACCGCGGAAAAATCGCCCCGGCTCGCCGCGAACAGCCGGTTCAGCCCGCCAAAGCGGCCGATCAGGTCGCGCGCCAGATCGACTGCGCTCTTTCCCTTGACGCCGACACGCAGGAAAATGGCCAGCAATTCGGCATCGGACAGCGTCGCCGCCCCCCTCCCCAGCAGGCGCTCGCGCGGACGTTCGTCGGCGGGCCAATCCGTGATTGCCATGGCGTTTCTCAAGTAAAATGAGCCGATCCACATTCTACCGCTAAGACAATGGAATTACAGGAAAAACGCATCGCGCTGGGAATCACCGGCGGCATCGCCGCCTACAAGGCGGCCGAGCTCGTCCGTTTGCTGATCAAACAGGGCGCCTCGGTGCAGGTGGCGATGAGCGAAGCGGCGACGCATTTCATCACGCCGGTGACCTTCCAGGCGCTCTCCGGCAAGCCGGTATTTACCGACCAGTGGGATCCGCGTATCGCCAACAACATGGCGCACATCGACCTCTCGCGCGACGCCGATCTGCTGCTCATCGCGCCGGCATCGGCCGATTTCCTCGCCAAGGTCGCGCACGGCGAGGCCGACGACCTGCTGAGCACGCTGGTGCTGGCGCGCGACTGCCCGCTGCTGGTCGCCCCCGCCATGAACCGCCAGATGTGGGAGAACCCGGCCACCCGGCGCAACATCGCCACGCTGCGCAGCGACGGCGTTGCCGTCCTCGGCCCGTGCTGCGGCGACCAGGCCTGCGGCGAAACCGGCCTCGGCCGGATGCTCGAAGCCGAAGAGATCGTTGCCGAGCTGATCGCCCACTTCCAACCCAAGCTGCTCGCCGGCCGCAAACTGCTGCTGACCGCCGGCCCGACCTTCGAGGCGATCGACCCGGTACGCGGCATCACCAACCGTTCCAGCGGCAAGATGGGCTATGCCATCGCCCGCGCCGCACGCGAGGCCGGCGCCGAAGTCACGCTCGTTTCCGGCCCGGTCAGCCTGCCCTGCCCGCCGGGCGTCACGCGCATCGACGTGGAAAGCGCGCTGCAGATGCACGACGCCGTACTGCGCCACGTTGCCGACAGCGAGGTGTTCGTCGCCGTCGCCGCCGTCGCCGACTACCGCCCGGCCCAACTTGCCGGGCAGAAGATCAAGAAAGACGGCAGCGCGCCGCCGGCCATCGAATTTGTCTTCAACCCCGACATTCTCGCCGAGGTTGCGGCCCTGCCGCAGCCGCCCCTGTGCGTCGGCTTTGCCGCCGAAAGCGAGAAGCTGAACGAATACGCCGAGCAGAAACGGCGCGCCAAGAAAATCCCGCTGCTGGTCGGCAACCTGATTCAGGACGGCTTCGCCGGCGACGACAACACGCTGGTCCTCTTCGACGATGACGGCCAGCACCCGCTGCCCCCCGCCGCAAAAATCGAACTCGCGCGCCGGATCGTCGCACGCATCGCCACCCTGCTGGAGAAACGCTAATGCACCGCATCGACATCCGCATCCTCGACCCGCGCCTGCAAGACAACCCGCCGCATTACGCGACGGCGGGTTCGGCCGGCCTCGACCTGCGCGCCTGTATCGAAGGGGCGCTGAAAATCCACCCCGGCGACACCGTGCTGATCCCGACCGGAATCGCCATCCACCTCGCCGACCCCAGACTGGCCGCGATGATCCTGCCGCGCTCGGGCCTCGGTCACAAACACGGCATCGTGCTCGGCAACCTGGTCGGCCTGATCGATTCGGACTACCAGGGCGAAATCATGGTGTCGACCTGGAATCGCGGCAAACAGACCTTCACGCTCAACCCGCTCGACCGGCTGGCGCAGCTGGTCGTCGTCCCGGTGCTGCAGGTCGCATTCAACGTGGTCGAGCAATTCGACGCCAGTAGCCGCGGCGAAGGCGGCTTCGGCAGTACGGGCAGCTGAAATCAGCGGCTGCGGCGCCCCGCAGGCGGAAGGGCCGATGGCTCAAATCCCCTTGGGAGACGCCAGCCGACCCACAGGCCGGCCAGCAGGAAGCCCGAGAAACAGAGAATCGACCAGTTGGCCATGGTCAGGCCGAGGATGTATTCCCTGGTCGTACAAAAGCCGGTGGCCATGAACATGAACGGCCACTGCATGCCGAGCCAGTCGACCAGCTGTTCGATCAGGTTCGGCTCGCCAAAGCCGCATTGCGTGGCGGCCTCGGGATAAAGC
>JBAQRB010000034.1:0-16195 GCA_049295655.1 Rhodocyclaceae bacterium | reverse complement strand
GGCGCGGCGGGCTGCTCCGTTGCCGCCGGGCCGGCGAGCAGGCGGGCTTCGTGCGCTTCGGCCCGATGCGGTGTCTTGCAGTGCGGGCAGAGCTTGCGCACGAGGCGCTGGGCGACGATGCCGATGATGTTGCCGGCCATGATGTCGGGCAGGATGCCGATGTCGAGCAGGCGCGGGATGGCGCCGATCGCCGAGTTGGTATGCAGGGTCGTATAGACCTGGTGGCCGGTCATCGCCGCACGCAGCGCCATTTCGGCCGTCTCGGCATCGCGCACCTCGCCGACCAGGATGATGTCCGGGTCCTGGCGCATCATCGAGCGGATGCCGTTGGCGAAGTCGAGCCGGGCCGCTTCGGCGACCGAGGTCTGGCGGATCAGCATCATCGGGTATTCGACCGGGTCTTCGAGGGTCATGATGTTCACGCCCTCGGCGTTGAGGTGATTGAGCATCGAATAGAGCGTCGTCGTCTTGCCGCTGCCGGTCGGGCCGGTGATCAGGATGATGCCTTCGGGACGGGCGATCATCAGCTCGAGCTGGTCGAGCTGGTCGTCGGCGAGGCCGAGTTCATCGAGCGGGACGATCCCTTTTTGCCGGTCGAGAATGCGCAAGACGATGTTTTCGCCATGGATCGTCGGGTGCGCCGAGACGCGGAAATCGACGGGTCGGCCGCGTATGCCGAGCGTGATGCGACCGTCCTGCACGGCGCGCGTTTCGGCGATGTTCATTGCCGACAGTACCTTGAGGCGCACGACCATCGCCGGCCAGTAGGATTTATGCAGCGAGCGGATCTGGCGCAGCATGCCGTCGATGCGGTAGCGGATGCGCAGGAAGCCGGCTTCCGGTTCGAAGTGGATGTCGGAGGCGTCGTGGCGGACGGCATCGGTGAGGATGGCATCGATCAGGCGGACGACCGGCTGGCTGTAGCTGTCGGACGACGATTGCAGTCCGCGCTGGTCGATCTCGCCGGTTTCGATTTCATGCAGGATGCCGTCGATCGACAGTTCGTGGCCATAGTGCCGGTCAATGGCGCGATCGATTTCCGATTCGCCGGCAAGCAGCGTCTCGATTTCGACGTCGGCGCTGGCCAGGGCACGTACTTTGTCGAGCGCGACGAGATCGTTGCTGTCGGCCAGCGCGAGCGTCAGGCGCCGGCTTTGTGCGTCGTAATCGAGCGGCAGCAGGCGGTGACGTTTGGCCAGTTCGCGCGGCACCATTTTCAGCGCGATCGGATCGATGGTGGCCCGGGAGAGGTCGATGCTCTGTTTGCCGAGACTTTCGGAAAGTGCGTCGCGCAGGGTGGCTTCGGAAACGAAACCGAGCGCGACGAGCAGTTTGCTGACCGGCTGCTGCGATTTCTTCTGCTCGAGCAGGGCGATGCGCAACTGGTCCTCGCTGAGTATTCCTTTGGCGATCAGTAGCTGGCCCAAGGGGCGTTGTGCCGGGGGCGGGCCGTTCATCGGTCGGGGGGCTGCAGTTCGTGCAGGCGGCGATTGACCCGGCTTTTGTCGAACGTGCTGCCGGGGACGGCTGGCGCGTTGAGGGCCAGCCGGTAATAACGGGCGGCCAGCGGCTCCTGGTGCAGATGATCGAGGCTGACCGCGAGGTTGACGAGATAGTCGGCGTTGTCAGGTTCGGCCGCATAGGCGCGAAAATAGGCTTGCTGCGCTTCGTTCCAGCGCGCTTGCCGGGAATGGAGATTGCCCAGCGCGAAATTGAGCGCGGCGGAATCCGGCTGGCTGGCCAGCAGCGTTTTCAGCCGGTTTTCCGAGCGCTCCGGGCTTTCAAGCCCGGTGAGATTGATCAGCCCGGCCTGCGCGTAGGCGTCCTTGGGGTCGGATTCGAGGGCTTGCCGATAGAGCGCTGCCGCACTCGCCGCTTGCCCCCGGCGGACGGCAAGGGTGGCCAGGCCGAGCAGGGCGTCGCTGTTCTTGCTGTCGTCGCGCAGCACTTCTTCGTAGGCCTGCTGCGCATCGTCCGTTCGATCGGCCTGCAGGGCCTGATAGGCACGTTCGAGGACCGGGTTGGCTTGCTGCCGGCTGCGGCTCAGGCGGATCGGGTTCTCCGTTTCGTTTTCGGCGGCCGGGGCAGGGGCCTGCGTGCGAGCCTCTCTTCTTGGCGGCTGCGCTGCGGCTTCTGTTTCGATGGGATGCGGTGTTGCTGCGGATTGCGCTGCTTCGCAGGCGGCTGGCGGCAGCGCTGGCGCCAGCTGCGGTATCGTCGTTGCTGCGGCTGCGTTTGGCAGATGCGCTGCGCTGGCCTGCAGCTGCCACCAGATACCGGCCGCGGCGACGATCAGGAGTCCGGTGCCGCTTGCCCAGAGTTGCCGGCGCCGGCCGGATGGTTTCGTCGGCCGCCCTCTGGCGACAAGGATATTGCGTGCGGCGGTCTGTTCAACGGCTTGGCCGGTGGGCTTGCGCGTTTCTTCGGATACCTCCGCCGGCACCGCATCGGCGTCGGTCAAAGCGAGTGGCTGTTCGAGATCGGCTGGTGACGGGGCCGCTTCGAGGCTCGGTTCAGCCGCTACGGGCGGGAAGTTTTTGTTTTTTTCGGCCTTGCGCAACGCATCCATCAGAAGGCTCATCGCATGGCTCCGCTGCCGGATTCTTTGCCAGATTCGTCGCGCTGGCGTTGTGGGTCGGGATGGTCGGTAAAGAAGCGCTTTCCCGGCAGCGCATCCCTGAAAGCGCTGTAGTCGCCCTCGATACTGGCTTCCCTGATCACCAGCGGGCGCAGGAAAATAACCAGTTCCGTCTTGCGCACGGCATCGTTGTGCTGGGTGAACAGCTGCCCGAGTACCGGAATTCCCGAAATGCCCGGGACAGCGTGATCGGTATTGTCGAGGGTGTCTTCCATCAGGCCGCCCATGACGGCAATGTTGCCGTTTTCGACACGCAGCACCGATTCGATTTCCCGCGAGCGGATGATCGGGATGGTGCTGGTGACGCCAGCGGCTGCCAGTGTCGGATTGGGGTCGGTGGCCGTACCGATGATGCGTGAAATGCTGGGCCGGATATTGAGCAGGACGTTGTCGTTGTCGCTGATCTGCGGCGTGACGTTCATCACGAAGCCAACCGGAACTTGGTTGACCGTCGTGGTGAAGGTGGTCACCGTCGTCGTCTGGTTCTGCGTGGTGTCGGCCTTGATCGTGAAGTAGACGTTGTTGTCGACGACTTTGAGAACGGCCGTCTGATTGTTGAGCACGCTGATTTTCGGACTCGACAGCACCTTGACGTTGCCAAAGGACTCGAGCAGCCTGACGGTTGCCGACATGTTTCCCTGTGCGTTGGTGTAGCCGAGTTGCAGCAGGCTTGCCGTCGGTGCGGCGACCGTGCCGACGGCCTTCTGGAGCAGCGTGAAGCCGGCGGCGCCAAACGGTGCCACCTGCCAGTCGATGCCCTGCTGGTAGTTGCTGTTGAGGTGGACTTCGGCAATCGTCGCTTCAATCAGCACCTGACGTCGGGCGCTGCTCATCACCTTGTCGAGGAATTCCTGGAGTTTCTCGTGCTGGCGCGAGGTCGCGCGAATGATCAGCACGCCGCTTTCCGGGTGGGCGATGACCGAAGCCGCTTCGCGGAAAGTCGTGTGGCGCACGACGGTTGTGCCGGTGTTGTGCAGTGCGGCGGCGTTCGGGCTGCCCGCCAGTGAGGTGATGTTCTGTCCGCTGCGGGCCTTGCCGACGCTCGCGCTGCTGGCGCCGGAAGCGGCGCCGGTGCCGGTGGTGTTCTGGACGCTGGCTTGTTCGATGGCCGTTTCGCTGCTGCCGTCCGGAAGGATCTTGTCGGTTTCGCGCAGGATGTCCTTGATGTTCTGGACGAGCGTATCCCAGAAGTGGTTTTTCGAACGGTTGTCGATGCGGGTCAGCGAGTTGTTGGCGCCGAGGCTGCCGCCTGGACTGCTGTTGCTTCCATTGCTGCCGGCCGAGGCGATCTGGGTGGTGACGGCGACCGTGCCGTTGGTTTCGCGGCTCATGTTGACGTAGTCGATCGCGTAATTCCGCAAAAACGGGGTGTCCGGCATCACGGCCAGGTTTGGTCCGTCGAGCTCGAAGCGCATGTCCGTCTGGCGGGCGATCCGGTTGAGCAACTGCGGCAACGTCTGTTCGATGGCGTTGAGGGTAACGTTGCCGCTGATTCCAGAATGAATATCGACGTTGAGCCGGGCATCGCGCGCCAGGGCAAAGAGCAGGTCGTGTACCTTGATGTCCTTGACGACGACGCTGTAGGTCTCTGTTTTACGGTTGCTTTTGGGTCTGGGGGGCAGGCTGCTTTGCTGCACGAGCGAAGGAATGCGGTCGGCGGTCGGGCTGGCGCTGCTGGCCCGCAGATGCGCGCCTGAAGGCTCCCTGATCGTTGGCGATGCGCAGGCGGTGAGGAACAGGGCGGCCAGCGCGTTGCCGATAATTCTCAATGTCATGCCCCCGCCCATCTCGGTAGAATGTCATTGTTATTATGTCATATAAAAATATTATGCGGTTTAATTGGTTTGTGCGGGCTTTTCCGTTTCATTTCCCCGGTTGGGCTGGCCGCAGTTTTCTGACCGTGCGCAGATAGACGCCCGTTCGGCGAACGCTTTCGGGAAGTCCGGACAGCGCGGCATTGGCGGCGTTACGGGAAGGGTAGTCGCCGTAAATGACGCCGATCTTGTCGCGGCCGCTCAGCGTTGATCGGTAGATGCGGATTTTCTGGATGTCGAGCGATTGGACGATGCTTTCGATAAAGCTTTCAACCTCGGACTGTTTGCCTGCCTCCGTGCTGAACAGCTGGATGAAGAAATGGGATTCCGGCGTGCTCTCGAGCCATCCGTCGGTTGCGGCAATGCGCTCGGCCAGCGAGGCGTGAGGAACGTGGGGGAGGGCGTTGGCTGCCGGGACGCTGCGGGACACGGGCGCTGGCAGGGTCGGTGTGCTGCTGATCGGCGGTGCGCTCGCGACTGGCGGGGGCGGCGCCTCGGCCGTTGTCTTGTGGTTGCCAAGCACGAAGGCGGCGCCCGCGATGCTTGCGACAGCGGCTGTCGTTCCCAGCCACCGCCAGTGCGGTGAAGGGGGACCGTGCATCGGCTTGAACTGGGCGTCGCGAATGGCTGCCTTGACCTGCTTGCAGCCGATCTGGTGACGGTTTTCCGAAAACGCGGACAGCAGCGCCTTGTCGGCAAGCATGTTGATGCGGCGGGTCAATCCGTCGGATGACTGGCTGATCAACTGCACGGCCTTGGCGGTGAACAGGTCCGGTCCACGGTAGCCCGCTGCGCGCATGCGGAACATCAGGTAGCCGGCGATATCCTTGCGCTGCAGCGGTTCCAGTGCGAAGTTGTGCGTGATGCGTTCCCTGAGCTGGCGCATGTTTGTCTGGCGGAGCCGGTCGTCAAGTTCGGGCTGGCCAAAAAGAACGATCTGCAGCAGTTTCTGCCGGTTCGACTCGAGGTTGGAGAGCAGGCGGATTTCTTCGAGCGTCTCGGGCGGCATGGCATGCGCTTCGTCGATCAGGATGACGACCTGCCGGCCGGCGGCGTAGATTTCGAGCAGGCGGTCCTGCAGGCTGCGCAGCAGGAGGCGGATGCGACCTTCCGGAAGCGGTGCGCGCAGTTCCTCTGCGATGGCGTAGAAAATTTCTTCGCGCGACAGTGAGGGATTCGACAGGTAAACCGTCTCGACCCGGTCGGGCAGCTTTTCCAGCAGCATTCGGCAGAGCATGGTCTTGCCGCTGCCGACCTCGCCGCTGACCTTGACGATCCCTTCATCGTGCGTAATCGCGTAGATCAGCGCTTCGAGCGTGATGCCGCGGGCTGCGCCGGCAAAGAAAAACTCGGTATGCGGAGTGATGCGGAACGGGGCCTCGCGCAGCCCGAAATGTTCAAGATACATCGCAACTCCTTGGCGAGGCCTTTTTTCCGACGGCGGTGCTTTCGCCTGTTCCGGAGGGATGGGCGAATGCGTCGCTGATGGCGAAGTGTGGTAAGTGTGGTTGATGGATCGGCAACAGTTTCACGGCGGGCGCCATGGCGCCTCTTCCGTCGTTCAAGCGATCCGGTTTCAATCTTATTCCATTCATATGTTATATGGCAATTTTCGGCGGCGTCCGTTGCCGCATCGAGTATAATCGCCGGTCAATTTTTAATACGTGGTGCCTCTGTGCCAGTCGATAGCCTGGTTAAAATTACCGACGTCAATTTCGCTTACGACGAACGGCCCATCCTCAACGGAATCAACATGGAGATTCCCCGGGGCAAGGTCGTGGCCATCATGGGGGGGTCGGGTTGTGGAAAAACAACCCTGCTGCGCCTGATCGGCGGGCAGCTGAAGCAGAGTAGCGGCAGTTTGCTGGTCGATGGGCGCGCGGTTAACCGGATGGGGCACGACGAGCTGTATGCGCTGCGTCGGCGGATGGGCATGCTTTTCCAGTTTGGCGCCCTGTTTACCGATATCTCCGTGTTCGATAATGTTGCCTATCAGATGCGCGAGCATACCGATCTGCCGGAAGAGCTGATTCGCGACATGACCTTGATGAAGCTCAACGCGGTCGGTTTGCGTGGTGCGCATCAGTTGATGCCCGGCTCGCTGTCGGGCGGTATGGCGCGCCGTGTTGCGCTGGCCAGGGCGATTGCGCTCGATCCGATGCTGATCATGTACGACGAGCCGTTTACCGGGCTCGATCCGATTTCGCTGGGCGTGATCGGGCAGTTGATCCGCAAGCTCAACGATGCGCTGGGTGCGACCTCGATCATGGTGACGCACGACATTCACGAATCCCTGCTGATCGTCGACTACATCTATTTCATGTCGGGCGGCCGGGTCGTCGCGCAAGGGACGCCGGACGAGATCCGTGCGTCGAAGGATCCCTTCGTCCATCAGTTCGTCTGTGCCGAAGCGGACGGCCCGGTGCCATTCCATTATCCGGCGGCATCGTTCGATAAAGACCTGTTGCGCGGGAACGCACATGGCTAGGCGAATTCTCGACGTGGTCGCCGGGCTCGGGCACGGCATCAATGACCGCTTGCAGCGCCTCGGCTTTGCGGCACGATTCTTCGTGATGTTGCTGGTCTATTCCGGGCAATCGTTCCGGCGCATTCATCTGACGATCCGGGAAGTCTATTTTTCCGGGGTGCTCTCGCTGCTGATCATTCTGGTCTCCGGCCTCTTCGTCGGCCTGGTGCTCGGCCTGCAGGGCTACGAAACCCTGCAGCGCTACGGCTCGTCCGAGGCGCTCGGCATCCTGGTTGCGCTGTCGCTGACGCGCGAACTCGGTCCGGTGGTCGCCGGTCTCCTCTTTGCATCGCGCGCCGGATCGTCGATCACGGCCGAGATTGGCCTGATGAAGGCGACCGAACAACTGACGGCGATGGACATGATGGCGGTCAATCCGATGGCCCGCATCGTTGCGCCGCGTTTCTGGGGCGGCGTGATTGCGATGCCCTTGCTTGCCGCCATGTTCTCGGCGATGGGCGTTTTCGGCGGTTACCTGATCGGCGTGGTGTTCATTGGCGTCGATGAGGGCGCTTTCTGGTCGCAGATGCAGGCGTCGGTTGATTTTCGCAATGACGTCGTGAATGGCGTCATCAAGAGCTTTGTGTTCGGCGTGGCGGTTTCGCTGATCGCTGTTTTCGAGGGGTATGACTCGCTGCCGACCGCGGAAGGCGTTTCGCGCGCCATTACGCGAACGGTGGTGAATTCGGCGCTGGCCATCCTGGCGCTGGACTTTGTGTTGACCTCCTTCATGTTCCGGGGGCTTTGATGAATCGTAAGTTGCTTGACCTTTGGGTCGGTTTTTTTGTTGTCATTGGCATTGCCGCACTGTTGTTTTTAGCACTAAAGGTCGGAAATCTGTCGGCTTCAAACTTCCTCGAGACTTATACCCTGACGGCCAAGTTTGATAACATCGGCGGCCTGAAGGTGCGTGGTCCGGTGAAGAGTGCCGGTGTCGTCGTCGGCCGGGTGTCGGAGGTGAGCTTTGATCCGCAGACTTACGAAGCCGTCGTGACGCTGAATGTCGATGCGCGTTATCGTTTCCCGAAAGATACCTTTGCATCGATTCTGACCGCCGGCCTGCTCGGTGAGCAATATATCGGTCTCGATGCCGGTGGTGATGAAAAGATGCTGAATGCCGGCGACGCGATCGCCAAGACACAGTCCGCTGTCGTGCTGGAAAAACTGATCAGTCAGTTCCTTTTCAGCAAGGCATCCGAAGGACCTGAGAAGAAGTAATACGAAAGGCCTGTCCATGAAACTGCAAATCGCAAAGTCCTTCTTCCCCTTCCTCGTTGCGGCTCTCACCAGTGGTTGTGCGACGACGGCGAATAATCATAATCCGAAGGATCCCTACGAGGGCTTCAATCGCGCCATGTTCGTGGTCAATGAAGGGATCGATGTCGTCGTCAAGCCGGTCGCCGAGGGCTACGATGCGGCCGCTCCGCTGCCGGTCAAGGCTGCGGTGGGTAATTTCTTCGGCAATATCTGGGATGCGTGGACGGCGGTCAACAACTTGGCGCAGGGCAAGGGCGAGCAGGGGCTTTCGGATATCGGCAGGGTGCTGATCAACACCACGATCGGTATCGGTGGCGCCTTTGACATCGCCAGCGAAATGGGACTGGAAAAACACGCCGAAGATTTTGGTCAGACGCTGGCCGTCTGGGGCGTCGATGATGGCCCGTACTTCTACTGGCCGATCATCGGCCCGCGCACGACGCGCGATACGCTCGGCTGGGGGGTCGATACCTATATCGATCCGGTCTGGGGCGTGAGCGACATTCCGGTGCGCAACACGCTGGTCGGCGTGCGTTTCGTCGATGTACGCGCCAGCCTGCTGGCCTCGGACAAGGTGGTTGAAGAAGCCGCCTTCGACAAGTACAACTATATCCGAGATGCGTATTTGCAGCATCGGCGCAGCGAAGTCTACGATGGCAACCCGCCACGTGAAAAGAACGGCGTGGATTCCGACCGGTAAACCCATTCAGGTCTCTGGCGTTAAAAGCTGACTCCCTTCTTTACTGAAAGACGTTCATGAAATCGCTGTTGTCGCTGTTGTTTTCCCTGGTTTTCGTTGCTGCTCCTGTGCTGGCCCAGGAGTTTGCTCCGGACGCACTCGTCAAGAAAGTGACCGACGACGTGCTGACGGTGGTTCGTCAGGACAAGGATATCCAGAGCGGAAACACCCGGAAGGCCATCGACCTCGTCGAGGTCAAGGTCTTGCCGCACTTCAATTTCCAGCACATGACGGCGTTGGCGATGGGGCGTGACTGGAGCAAGGCAACGCCCGAGCAGAAAAAACGCTTGTCCGAGGAGTTCAAGACCCTCCTGGTGCGCACCTATTCCAATTCGCTGACTTCATACAAGAACCAGACCGTGGTCTACAAGCCGACCAGGCTGCCAAGCCCGGAAACGGTCGATGTGATCGTCAAGACCGAGATCGTTCAGCCCGGGAACAAGCCCGTGCAACTCGACTACGCGCTGGAAAAGCTGGGCGACGGCTGGAAGGTCTACGATGTCATCGTTGCCGGTATCAGCCTGGTGACGAACTACCGCGATACCTTTACCCAGGAAGTACGCGCCAACGGGATCGACGGCCTGATCCAGATGCTGGTTACCAAGAACAAGCAGACTGAAGCTGGGAAAAAATGATTGAACAGTCAGGCGACAGCCTGCGCGTCACCGTGCCGATGGTGATTGCCAATGCCAGCGCCCTGCTTGAAGCAGGGCGTCAGTGTTTACGGGCCAGCGCGCCGGGTGGTGAGGCCGTTTTCGACCTTTCAGCCGTCGATGAGGCGGATTCCTCGGCGTTGACGGTTATTTTCGCCTGGCTGCGCACGGCGAGTGAAGGTGGCGCGACCTTGCGTGTCGTCCACCCGCCGGCCAGCATGATCAGTCTGGCCGAGCTTTACGGCGTCTCCGATTTTCTCCCGTTCGCCTGATCGGCGAGCGCGGCTTTTCCTGGAATTCCGCTCCTATGGGCGTTGCCGTTTCCATCCAGCAGGTTGAAAAGCGTTTCGGCCGCCTGCAGGCGCTCGACGGCGTTTCGCTGCAGATCGACGAAGGCGAGTTCTTCGGACTGCTCGGCCCCAACGGTGCCGGCAAGACGACCCTGATTTCCTGCCTGGCCGGGCTGGTTCGGCCCGATGCCGGCCGGCTCAGCGTGCTTGGCCGCGATGTCGTTGCCGACTATCGGGCGGCACGTCGCCTGCTCGGCGTCGTTCCGCAGGAGCTCGTCTTCGATCCTTTCTTCTCGGTGCGTGAAACGCTGCAAATCCAGTCCGGCTATTTCGGCATCCGCAACAACGACGACTGGATCGACGAGATCCTGCACCACCTCGACCTGACGTCGAAAGCCGACACCAACATGCGCCGCCTGTCGGGCGGCATGAAGCGGCGCGTGCTGGTGGCGCAGGCGCTGGTGCACAAGCCGCCGGTCATCGTCCTCGACGAGCCGACCGCCGGTGTCGATGTCGAACTGCGCCAGGGCTTGTGGCAGTTCGTGCAACGCCTCAATCGCGAGGGGCAGACGGTCATTCTGACGACACACTATCTGGACGAGGCGGAAGCGCTCTGCGGACGCATCGCCATGCTCAAGCAGGGGCGGGTGGTCGCGCTCGATACGACGAGCAATCTGCTGGCGAATTTTTCAGGACACGCGCTGAAGGTATCGCTGTCGGCGGCCAGCACCCTTCCCGAAAGCTTGCGGGCACGGGCCACGCCGGATGCAGGGCACTGGCTGTTCCGGCTGGCCGGCTTTGAAGAAATTGAACCGTTGCTGCGCGCGCTGCGCGAAGCGGACTGCGTGATCGAGGACCTGCGTCTGAGCCAGACCGACCTTGAGGACGTTTTCATGGGGGTCATGCAGGGCGATCTGGCCAGCCCGCATGCTGCTGCGCTCAAGACGCCGGAGGCCGCGCAATGATCGGCTTTCGCACGCTGCTCTACAAGGAAGTCCTGCGTTTCTGGAAGGTCGGCTTCCAGACCGTGGCGGCACCCGTGCTCAGTGCGCTGCTTTACCTGCTGATCTTTTCGCATGTGCTCGGCGAGCAGTTGCGGGTGAACGGCGTGCCCTACGCGGCTTTCCTGATTCCGGGCCTAGTCATGATGTCGCTGCTGCAGAATGCATTTGCCAACAGCTCGTCGAGCCTGATCCAGGCGAAGATTACCGGCAGCGTTGTTTTCGTCCTCCTGCCGCCGATCTCGTACATCGAATTCTTTCTGGCCTACGTCGTCGCGGCGGTGCTGCGCGGCCTGATGGTCGGCGTCGGCGTACTGCTGCTGACCGGTTGGCTGGCGCCGATCACCCTGGTTGCGCCGCTCTGGATACTCGTTTTTGCCGTCCTCGGCGGCGGCATCCTCGGCGCTTTCGGGATGGTCGCCGGCATCTGGGCCGAAAAATTCGATCAGCTGGCCGGTTTCCAGAACTTCCTGATCATCCCGCTGACCATGCTTTCCGGCGTCTTCTATTCGATTCATTCGCTGCCGCCGTTCTGGCAGCAGGTATCGCATCTGAATCCCGTGTTCTATATGATTGATGGCTTTCGCTTCGGCTTCTTCGGCGTCTCCGACGTTGCGCCGGAAACCAGTCTGCTGGTCGTCGCGACGAGCTTCCTGGTGGTTTCTGCAGCAACGCTCGCGTTGCTGCGCAGTGGTTATAAATTGAGGTCCTGAAACATGATGCACCCTGAGCAAGTCCAGAAACTGATCGCCGCGGGTTTGCCCTGCGAACATCTGCAGGTCGAAGGCGATGGCCACCACTTCGAGGCGGTGATTGTCAGCGCCGAATTCGTCGGCAAGAATCGCGTACAACGCCAGCAGCGGGTCAACGAAGTGTTGCGTTCGCACTTCAACAGCGGCGAGTTGCATGCGCTGTCGATGAAAACGCATACCCCGGAAGAATGGAGCGCCACGCGTGGATAAATTATTGATTCAGGGCGGCACCCCGCTCTCCGGCGAAGTCGCCATTTCCGGTGCGAAAAATGCGGCGCTGCCGATCATCTGCGCCTGCCTGCTTTCCGCCGAGCCCTTGCACCTGACCAACGTGCCGCACCTCAACGACATCTCGACCATGCTGCGCCTGATCGCGCAGATGGGCGTCGAGGTGACGCTCGACGGCACCGACGGGCTGGTGCTCGACAGCCGTGGCCTGAACAATCCGTTGGCCCCGTACGACATGGTGAAAACCATGCGCGCCTCAATCCTCGTGCTTGGCCCATTGCTCGCGCGCTGCGGCGAAGCGCGCGTCTCGCTGCCGGGCGGCTGCGCGATCGGTGCGCGGCCGGTCGATCAGCACATCAAGGGCCTGCAGGCGATGGGCGCCGAGATTCACGTCGAGCAGGGCTATGTGCATGCCAAGGCGTCGCGCCTGAAAGGGGTACGCATCGTGACCGACATGGTCACCGTGACGGGCACCGAGAACCTGATGATGGCCGCGGTTCTGGCCGACGGCGAGACGATCATCGAAAACGCCGCACGCGAACCCGAGGTGGTCGATCTGGCCAATTGCCTGGTCTCGATGGGCGCGCAGATTTCCGGCGCCGGCACCGATGTCATCCGCATCCGTGGCGTCGAACGCCTGCACGGTGCGACGCACGCGATCATGCCGGATCGCATCGAGACCGGCACCTACCTGTGCGCCGCCGCGGCGACCGGCGGCAACATCCGGCTGACGCGGACTTCGGCGGCCTGTCTCGATGCTGTCGTCGACAAGCTGCTCGATGCCGGCTGCGAGATTGTCACCGAGCGCGATTCGATTTCGCTCAAGGCGCCGCAGAAGCTCAAGGCGGTGAGCATCCGCACCGCCCCGTATCCGGCCTTCCCGACCGACATGCAGGCGCAGTTCATGGCCATCAATTGCGTCGCCGAAGGCTCTTCGGTGATTCGCGAGACGATTTTCGAGAACCGCTTCATGCACGCGGTCGAACTGATCCGCCTGGGCGCCGACATCAAGATCGACGCCAACAATGCCGTGGTGACCGGCGTGCCGCGCCTGCAAGGCGCGACGGTGATGGCCACCGACCTGCGCGCGTCGGCCAGTCTGGTGATCGCCGGTCTGGTCGCGCAGGGCGAGACGCTGATCGAACGCATCTACCACCTCGATCGCGGCTACGAGCGGATCGAGGAAAAGCTGACGCGACTTGGCGCACGCGTCAAACGCGTACATTAGGCCGCTACGGTAAAATCTGTATCTTGTTGCGCAGTAAAAAAAGGAACCAGCCGTGAACGGCATTACGATTGCCCTTTCCAAGGGCCGCATTTTTGAAGAAACCCTGCCCTTGCTCGCGGCGGCGGGGATCGAGCCGCTTGAAAACCCGGAAACCTCGCGCAAACTGATCATTCCGACCAATCGCCCCGACGTGCGGGTCGTGATCGTTCGCGCCACCGATGCGCCGACCTACGTGCAGTACGGCGCGGCCGATATCGGCGTGGTCGGCAAGGACGTGCTGCTCGAGCACGGCGGCGACGGGCTTTATCAGCCGCTCGACCTGAAGATCGCCAAGTGCCGCATGATGGTCGCGGTGCCGGTCGGTTTCGACTACGAGAACGCCGTGCGGCAGGGCGCGCGCCTGAAGATTGCGACGAAATACATCAACATCGCGCGCGAGCACTTTGCCGCCAAGGGCGTTCATGTCGATCTAATCAAGCTCTACGGGTCGATGGAACTGGCGCCGCTGGCCGGTCTGGCCGATGCGATCGTCGATCTGGTGTCGACCGGCAGCACGCTGAAAGCCAACCATCTCGTCGCTGTCGAGCACATCGTCGATATTTCCTCGCGTCTGATCGCGAACCAGGCGGCGCTCAAGCTCAAGCGCGAAATCCTGGTGCCGATTCTCGATGCCTTTGCCAAGGTGGTCGAAGCATGATCGCGATCAAGCGCCTTTCCAGTATTGATGCCGATTTCAAGGTGCGCCTCGATGCGCTGCTGGCGTTCGAAGGCGCGCAGGATGCAACGGTCGATCAGACCGTCGCCGCCATCCTGGCCGACGTGAAGGCGCGCGGCGACGCTGCCGTCATTGAATACACCAATCGTTTCGACCGCCTGAACACCTGTTCGATGGCTGAACTGGAGTTATCGCGGGACGAATTGCAGCAGGCGCTGGCCGGCCTGCCAGCCGTCCAGCGCGCGGCGCTTGAAGCCGCTGCGGCACGGGTGCGCGCCTATCACGAGCGGCAGCCGCTGCAGAGCTGGCAGTACGAAGACCAGAGCGAAGGCATGAGCGGCACCCTGCTCGGCCAGATGGTGACGCCGCTCGACCGCGTCGGCCTCTACGTGCCGGGCGGCAAGGCCGCCTACCCCTCGTCAGTGCTGATGAACGCGATTCCGGCCAAGGTGGCGGGCGTCAAGGAACTGATCATGGTCGTTCCGACGCCGGGCGGCGAGCATAACCAGCTCGTCCTTGCCGCCGCGGCACTGGCCGGCGTCGATCGCGTGTTCACTCTGGGCGGTGCGCAGGCGGTCGGCGCGCTGGCCTACGGCACGCAGACCATCCCGCAGGTCGACAAGATCGTCGGCCCCGGCAACGCCTATGTGGCGGCGGCCAAGCGCCGAGTGTTCGGCGTCGTCGGCATCGACATGGTCGCCGGTCCCTCGGAAATCCTCGTCATCTGCGACGGGCAGACCGATCCCGACTGGGTCGCGATGGATCTCTTTTCGCAGGCCGAGCACGACGAGCTCGCCCAATCGATCCTCGTTTGCCCGGATGCGGCCTATATCGACCGCGTTGCCGCGTCGATCGAGCGGCTGTTGCCGACCATGCCGCGCCGGGACGTGATTCGTGTTTCGCTGGAGAATCGCGGTGCGCTGATCCAGGTGCGCGACCTCGAAGAAGCCTGCGCCATCGCCAATCGTATCGCGCCGGAACACCTCGAGCTGTCGCTGGCCGATGCCGAGGCGTGGGTGGCGAAAATCCACCACGCCGGCGCCATCTTCATCGGCCCCTATACCTCGGAGTCGCTCGGCGACTACTGCGCCGGGCCGAACCACGTGCTGCCGACTTCCGGCAGCGCGCGCTTCTCGTCGCCGCTCGGCGTCTACGACTTCCAGAAGCGGACCAGCCTGATCCGGGTTTCGCAGGCCGGGGCGAAAACGCTCGGACGGATTGCCTCGACACTGGCGCATGGCGAAGGTTTGCCGGCGCATGCCAAATCCGCCGAGTACCGCGTCGACAGCTGATCCTGCCGGCGGCCAGTTTTTCCTGGGTCAGCCGGGATCGGTTTTTTTGATGCCCGGTACATGGTTCACGCGACGCAATGCGCCGGGCAGCGCGTTGCTGCGCGACAGCAGGAAACGCCCCAGTTCCTCGAGCAGGGACTGGTTCACCTGGTCGGCATCGAGAATGAAGGCGGTTATGCCGAAGCCTTCCAGGTTGCGGCAGAGGATGTCGATGCGCTGAGCCGTGTAGTTGGCCTTGAAGTTTATCTGCACCGTAAACTCCGGGGCCAGCTGTACTTTCACGAACTCCTGCCCCGCTTTCTTGGCAAAAACATCGTCATCGACGATGCGCAGGTCAAGGATGTGCAGGTCTTTCTTCAGTGACTCCATCTGATCCCAGCGGCGAAGCAGCGTGACGGGCTGCGGCGCGACAAGACGTACGCGAAAGCTGGCATGCGACAAGCGGGCATTCTCCGACAAGCCCTGTTTCCGGAAGTCGGCAAAGGCGTCGCGCCAGCGCAGTCCCGAGTAGGCCGTTTGCGCATCGAGGCGATAAACCCGCGAAATTTCGGGTTCCAGCTGGTTGGCGTGGCGGGACAGCTGGTTGAGAAAGTCGAATATCCGGGAGAGCGCGTCGTGCAGTTGCCGGGCCTTGTCTTCGGCATCCTGTGCGCAGTGGGCTGCACTTTGCTGGCGTGCGGCCACTTCCTGCTCGAGCTCGGCAATGAAGTTCATTGTCCCAGCTTGTGGGGCACGGGCGGGCGGCATGTCGGGCGTGCGTGCGGGCTGTCCCGAAAACCCGGCAGGGCGGGCAAAAGCGTCCGGATCGAGAGAGGGCGGTGCATAGGCTTCGCTTCGACGCCCGTGATTCGTCGCTTCGTCCGGCGCTCTGGCCGCCATCGCCAGGCGCTGGTCGAATTTTTCATCAATGTCGGCTAAAAAGTCGCTGCTGTCGTCGGCCATGATCCGGGGTCTTCGTTGGGCACTTGGCGGCAACTCATCGGGCCGCCTGTGCGCTTGGTTTTTATAGTCGTTGTTATCAAAAATCTTGGTTCAAACCACGGCGACACGGCGGGCACGGC
>JBAQRB010000033.1:0-32579 GCA_049295655.1 Rhodocyclaceae bacterium | reverse complement strand
TGTCTTGGGATTGTTTTCGGTGCGATTGAGCGAAAACGGATGGTGCATGAAAAACGGCTCCCGTGGGGAGCCGTTTTGTTTTGGTGGGGCGTGAGTGATTCGAACACTCGACCTACGGATTAAGAGTCCGCTGCTCTACCAACTGAGCTAACGCCCCGGAAACCGGGTTGATACAGTTCTGGATTCAAGGTTGGTGGGTCGGGCGAGATTCGAACTCGCGACCAACGGATTAAAAGTCCGCTGCTCTACCGACTGAGCTACCGACCCGAAATACAGAACGGCGAATTATAGAGATCGGCCTGACGGCTGTCAACGTGCGCTTGGCAATTTCGTACTCTGCAGCCCGTGCCGCGAAATTGCGGTGACGGGAGTGATGTGTTAAAAGAGGCGATCGTTGAGAATGGGTTTTTGCGTACGCCATGGTCTTCTCTTTTTTCAGAAAACCGCCGGAAAAAATGGTTGCCAAGCCGGCGGTGGCGCCTCGCCCGCCGGTGCCTGATGTTGCCGTGCCGCTTGAGAAAAAAATCACTGCGCCGGTACTCGAAGAAGAAAACGACGGGAGTGATTTCGGCGATTTCCCGTTCAGCGAGGCGCCGTCCGATTTCCAGAATGAGCTTGTCGTCGATCCGCTCGACGCCGAGATCGAGCAAGCCGCGCTGCTTTATGCGAATGGACAGGACGAGGCGACGCGTCTGCTGCTGGAGAGCGCCGTACAAGTTTACCGTTCCGGTTCAGGTGAGCGCCTGTGGCTGATGCTCTTCGATCTTTATCGCCTGATTGGGCGGAAAACGTCTTTCGAGGCGCTGGGTATTGATTACGCGATGATTTTTTCAAGATCGCCGCCAACTTGGCGCGATACGTCAAGCGTGGCGGAGGCGGTCCGTTCGCCTGGCGCAGAATGTTTGTCGTTTGCGGGCGAGTTGCTCGGCCGTAACGATGCCGGTTTTGACAGCCTGCGGCTGGCCTTGGCGGAAAATAGCGGACTGCGGATCGACCTGTCGCAGGTCAAGGAACTCGATGCGCCCGGCTGCGCCCGCTTGCGCGGATTGCTGCAGCAGGCGCGCAAGGCCGGGCGTACGCCCGACTTGCTGGCCTGCGATGAAGTTGGCGCACAGCTCAGCGCGCGTGTCGCGGCCGGGCTGGCCGAAGAGGGCGAATGCTGGCTGTTGCTGCTCGAGTTCCATCAGTTGCACGGGCAGCAGGCTTCATTCGACGATCTGGCAATCAATTACGCCGTGACTTTTGAAGTCTCGCCACCGTCCTGGGAGTTCTGGGAGTTGCAGCAGGCCGTCGTTGCCGAGCCGCTGGCCGTGGCGGATGAGATCGTATCCAGCGAAGCCTACGTGCTCCGTGGTGAGATCAAGGCTTCCCGTTTTGCCGATCTTGCGGCGTTTGCCGAACTGCACGATCTGCTTGTAATCGACTGCTCGGCGCTGTCGCGTATCGACTTCGTCAGTGCCGGCGCCCTGCTCAACGTTCTGTCGACGCTCAGGCGCAGCGGCAAGGACATCGTTCTTCGGCACGCCAATCACCTCGTGGCTGAGCTGTTCGCCGTGCTTGGCATCAAGACAGTGGCCGAAATCACTTTTGTAAAATATTAGGAATCCGCATGGAGCAATATCACGGCACGACCATTTTGTCGGTGCGCCGCGGCAATCGCGTGGCGATGGGCGGCGACGGGCAGGTAACGCTGGGCAACATCGTCATCAAGGCCAGCGCACGCAAGGTCCGGCGAATTCATCAGGGCGAGATCCTGGCCGGATTCGCCGGCGGGACCGCCGATGCCTTCACGCTGTTCGAGCGTTTCGAGGCCAAACTCGACAAGCATCAGGGAAACCTGCTGCGTTCGGCCGTCGAGCTGGCCAAGGACTGGCGCAGCGATCGCGCGCTGCGCCGGCTTGAGGCGATGCTGGCGGTCGCCGACCGGGAAAACTCGCTGATCATCACCGGCAACGGCGACGTTCTGGAGCCCGAATACGGCATCGTCGCCATCGGCTCGGGCGGTGCCTATGCGCAGTCCGCCGCACGTGCGCTGATCGAAAACTCCGAACTCGATCCTTCCGAGGTGATCCGAAAGTCGCTCGAGATCGCGAGCGACCTCTGCATCTATACCAACCGGAACTTCACGATCGAAACGCTCGAGTAGGCCCCGCTGGCACGGGGCGCGGTGTCAGATACCCAGCGCGATGCGCATGCCGTCGTAGCGTGCCTCGATTTCGGCAAAGCGGCTGGAAAAACTCAGCCATGACAGGCCAAGCCTGGCGCAGGCGCGTTCCGACAGGTCCGGCACGAGGTTGTTCGGCTGTTCGCCAAGATCGAGTGCGTGGCTCAGGACTTCGGCAACGTGGATCAGGTCGCTGAGTTCGCCGCCGCACGGCGATTCGTCGGGATCGTGGTGGGCCGCAATGGCCTCGCCGATTTCGTGCGGCAGCTTCCACGCGCTCGCCAGCATGCCGCCGGCAGCCGCGTGGTCGTAGCCGAAGACGGTTTTTTCGGCGACGAGAATCGAGGCGTTCTCATTCTTTCGCAGCGCCAGGCTCTGCGCGTAGGCCGCCGGTGCGGCGGTGAACATCAGCAACTGCCCGATGTCGTGCAGCAGTCCTGCCGTGAAGGCGATTTCAGGATTGACGCCGGTCTGCTCGGCCACTGCGTGTGCGCAGGTCGCAACGCCGAGGGTGTGCCGCCAGAGCAGGCGGGCGTCGAAATCCTGGCTCTGGGTGTCGAAGCGTTCGATCAGCGCGGTGGCCAGGATGATGCTGGTCACCCGATCGACGCCGAGGACCAGGAAGGCCTGGCGTGCCGAGTCGATGCGCGTCGAAAGTCCGAAGGCGCTTGAATTGGCTGCGGCCAGCAGGCGCGCGACGATGGCCGGGTCGGCATTGATCTGGCGCGCCAGCGTGTCGACGTCGGCACGTTCGTCTTTCAGCGAGGTCATCAGATGGCGGACGACTTCCGGGAGCGACGGCAGGCCGTCGGCGTACGCCAGCAGGTCGTCGAGCGCGGGAGCCGTCATTTCGTGCTCTCCTGGCGATAGCGCAGCATCGCCGTTTGTAGCTGCGTTCTGGCCGGGCTGCCGGCGCCACGGAAAATCAGTGCGACACGCGCCTCGGCGCGCTCTACTTCCTGTGCGATGGTTTCTGCATCGCGCGTATCGAGCAGGAGCACTTCAATTGCCTCGATACCACGCCTGCTCAGGCGGTCCAGCGTACCGGTGTCGAGCACGGTACCGGTGGTGAGCAGGGCATTACCATCCTTGTCAACAACGTTGCCTGCAAGCGCCATCCCTGGCGCAACACGCCCCGGGGCAAGTGTGATGGTGCGATATTTCATTCGTATCCTCCGGCCGCCAGTCTGCCACAATCGCGCGCCGCCTGAGAACATGTTAGATTTCCCTCCTCTTTTCGTCGCACAACGCAGGTTTGCCATGACACAAATGACTCCGCAGGAAATCGTTCACGAACTCGACAAACACATCGTCGGCCAGGGCAAGGCCAAGAAGGCGGTCGCCATTGCCTTGCGCAACCGCTGGCGGCGGGCGCAGGTCGCCGATCCGCTGCGCCAGGAAATCACGCCGAAGAACATCCTGATGATCGGCCCGACCGGCGTCGGCAAGACCGAAATCGCGCGCCGTCTGGCGCGCCTGGCCAATGCGCCGTTCATCAAGATCGAAGCGACCAAATTCACCGAGGTCGGCTACGTCGGCCGCGACGTCGATACGATCATCCGCGATCTCGTCGATATCGCGATCAAGAGCGGGCGCGAGCGGGCGATGAAGGGCGTGCGCGCGCGCGCCGACGATGCCGCCGAGGAGCGGATTCTCGACGCCCTGCTGCCGCCGGCGCGCGGCAATTTCTTCAACGATACGCAGGCCGGCGAAGAAAACATGACGCGCCAGAAATTTCGCAAGAAACTGCGCGAAGGCGAACTCGACGACAAGGAAATCGAAATCGAGGTCGCCGCGCCGTCGATGCAGACCGAGATTTTCGCCCCGCCCGGCATGGAAGACCTGACCTCGCAGATCCAGGGCATGTTCCAGAACATGGGCAACGCGCGCAAAAAATCGCACAAGCTGAAAATCGCCGAGGCGCGCAAGCTGCTGATCGAGGAAGAGGCGGCCAAGCTCGTCAATGACGAGGAAGTGAAGCTCGGCGCGGTGAAGAATGTCGAGCAGAACGGCATCGTCTTTCTCGACGAAATCGACAAGATCGCCAGCCGCGGCCAGGCGCAGGGCGCCGACGTCTCGCGCCAGGGCGTGCAGCGCGACCTGCTGCCGCTGGTCGAGGGGACGACGGTGTCGACCAAGCACGGCATGGTGCGCACCGACCATATCCTGTTCATCGCCAGCGGCGCCTTCCACCTGGCCAAGCCGTCCGACCTGATCCCCGAACTGCAGGGGCGCTTCCCGATCCGCGTCGAGCTCGATTCGCTGTCGGTCGCCGATTTCGAGTGCATCCTGACCCAGACCGACGCCTGCCTGACCATGCAGTACCAGGCCCTGCTCGCCACCGAAGGCGTCAGCCTCGAATTCGCCGCGAGCGGTATCCAGCGCCTCGCCGAGATCGCCTGGTCGGTCAATGAAAAGACCGAGAACATCGGCGCGCGCCGCCTGTATACGGTGATGGAGCGCCTGCTCGAGGAAGTGTCGTTTTCGGGCGGCAAGCACGGCGCCGAGACGATCGCCATCGACGCCGCCTACGTCGATGAGCGGCTCGGCGAACTGTCGAAGAACGAGGATCTGTCGCGCTACGTGCTGTAGCCGACGGGGCGGATCAGGCGGCTGCCGGTCGGCTCACCGGCGCTTCCCTGATCGGCAGGTTGACCAGCGCAGCGCCGATGGCGAGGACGATGTCGGCGTACCACATCCACGAATAGTCGCCGAAGCGCGTCAGCGCGATGCCGCCCAGATACGCGCCGAGAAAGCCGCCGATCTGGTGCGAGAGCAGCGTCAGTCCGAACAGCGTGCCGAGGTAGCGCACGCCGAACAGCTTGCCGACGATCGCCGCGGTCGGCGGCACGGTGGCCAGCCAGGTGAAACCGAGTCCGGCGGCGAAAATGTAGAAGGTCAGCTCGGTCTTCGGCGCCAGCAGGTAGGCGCCGACCAGCAGCGCGCGCGACGCGTACATCCAGAACAGCACGTATTTGCTGCGGTAGCGGGCGACGCACGAACCGGCGTAGAGGCTGCCGAAGATGTTCGACAGGCCGATGATCGCCAGCGACCAGCTGGCCACCGCTGGCGGCAGGCCGCAGAGGTCGACTTCGCCGGGCAGGTGCGTGACGAGGAAGGCGATGTGGAAGCCGCAGGTGAAGAAGCCGGCATGCAGCAGCCGGTAGCTGCGATCGCCGCTCGCCTCCTTGACGCTGTGCCACAGGCCTTTTTCATCGGCGGCAGCCGCTGGCGCGTGCGTCGCCGGCCCGGACAGCACGCGCACCATCGGCAGCGCGGCCAGCGTCATCAGCGCCAGCGCCCACATGGCGCCCATCCAGCCGAAGGCCTGGATCAGCTTCTGCAGCAGCGGCGCGAAGACGAACTGGCCGAACGATCCGCCGGCGTTGATGATTCCCGACGCCGAGCCGCGCGCTTCGAGCGGCAGGCGATGCGCCGCGGCGCCGATCAGCACCGAAAAGCTGCCGGCGCCCGAACCCATCGCCGAGAGCAGGCCGAGCGAGAAGATCAGCCCCCAGGTGCTGCTCATGAACGGCGTCAGTGCGCTGCCCAGCGCGAGCAGCACGATGCCGCCGACCAGCACGCGGCCCGGCCCGTAGCGGTCGGCCAGCGCGCCGGAGACGGGCTGGATGGCGCCCCACATGAACTGCCCGACGGCCATCGCCAGGCTGATCGAGGCGACACCGAGACCGGTGCTGGTGTTGAGCGGCGAAAGGAAGAGCCCGAGCGACTGCCGGGCGCCCATCGTGATCGCCAGGATGCCGGCGGCGCAGAGCGTGATCAGCCAGAGGGCGGGCTGGTTGAGGGTACGGAACATAAGGGCGCTTGCAGGCGGGCGGGTTCGATGGGAGTGCCTATTGTAGAGCGGATTGAAGGCGCGCCATACGCATGCGTCTGGTCGCCGCCTGCCTGGCGCTGTGCGGCGTTCAGAATCCCTCGTTGAATCCCCGGATCTGCCGCCTGGCCTTCTTGGTCGGCCGGCCGCGCAGGTCGCTGCCCGGTACCGGCGCCAGGCGGTGCGCTTCCTTCGCTGCGGCACGGCGGGCGACGCTCTCGGCGGTTTCCTCGTAGAGCAGCTGCGCTTCGGGTGCCGGGCGGCGCTGCTCGTTGAGGCCGCGCACGAGGACCGTCCACACGACGTCGCCGATGGCGATTTCCAGCGTGTCGTCAGCGCGCAGTTCGCGTGCCGGCTTGACCGTGTGGCCGTTCAACTTGACGTGGCCGGCGCCGATCGCGGCGGTCGCCAACGAGCGCGTCTTGAAGAAGCGTGCGGCCCACAGCCACTTGTCGATACGCAGGCGCTCAAGCGCCGATTTTTCGGTTGCGGCCATGCCTATTCCTTGCTCGGATGCTTCGACAGCTTGCGCTGCAGGGTGCGCCGATGCATCTTGAGCGCCCGCGCGGTCGACGAGATGTTGCCCTGATGCTCGGCGAGCACGCGCTGGATGTGCTCCCACTCCAGGCGGTTGATCGAGAGCGGCGCGTCGGCGACGGGCAGCGTCGAGTCGCCCTCGGCGCGCTTGTTCAGCGCGGCGACCACCTCGTCGGCGTCGCAGGGCTTGGCCAGGTAGTGGATGGCGCCGAGCTTGATCGCCTCGATCGCCGTGGCGATGCTGGCGTAGCCGGTGAGCATGACGATGCGGGTGTTGGGGTCGAGCTCGATCAGCTTCTCGATCAGCACGAGGCCCGAGTTGCCGGGCATCTTCAGGTCGACGACGGCATATTCGGGCGGCGAGGCGAGCGCCTTGGCGAGCGCCGCATCGACGCTGGCGGCGCCGGTCACCGCATAGCCGCGGCGTTCGAGCGCGCGGCCGAGCACGTTGCGAAAGGTGTCGTCGTCGTCGACCAGCAGCAGGGTCGAGCGGTCGTCTTCAATCATGGTGCGGATGCCTTCAGTCGGGCGAGCGGCAGCGTCACGCGCGTGCACGCGCCGCTTGGCTGGTCGTCGCGGTTGAAGAGTTCGACGCGGCCACCGAAATGCTCGATCGTCGCGTTGCTCAGGAAGAGGCCGATCCCCAGTCCGCCGGCCGTCGAATCGCCGGCCGCTGCGTCGCGCTTGGTGCTGAAGAAGGGCTGGCCGATGCGTCGGACGGCTTCGGCGTCGAGCCCCGGGCCGCTGTCGAGGATCTCGATCCGGCAGGTTTCGCCATCCCAGTGCGCGCTGAACTGCAGCGCGCCGTCGCTCCCGCTTTTGCCGTTGGCGTCGGCGGCGTTGTCGAGCAGGTTGAGCAGCGCCTGTTCGAGGCGGCGGTCGGCGGCAACCCGCGCGGCCGGTTGCGGCCCGTCGAGCGCGATGGCGAGCGGCGCGCGCGGCCGGATCAGCTGCCACTCTTCGAGCAGTTGCTGCAGGTAGGCGTCGAGTGGCATCGAGCGCAGGCTCTCGTCGCGCGCCTGTCCGGCCGAGGCGAGAATCTGCGTGATCGTCTGCTTGCAGTGCGTGACCTGCTCGCGCAGCAGGCGCAGGTCGTCCTTCAGTTCGGCGTCGTCGCCGTGCGCCAGTTCGAGTTCGCGGATGACTACCGCCATCGTGGCGAGCGGCGTGCCGAGCTTGTGCGCGGCGCCGGCGGCGAGCGTGCCGAGCGCGAGGATCTGTTCGTTGCGCAGCGCGGCCTCGCGCGCCGCGCCGAGTTCGGCGTCGCGGCTGCGCAGCGCGCTCGCCATGCGGGTCAGGAAAAAGGCGATGACGCCGACGCTGATCACGAAGTTGAGCCACATGCCGAGCACGTGCAGCGCAAAGCCGCTCATGTGTCCGGCGTGCTCGGGCGCGCTGCCGGTGGCGCGCGCGAGCAGCGCGTCGAGCTGTGCGAGCTCGCCCTGCGGCGCCGGCAGCGGCAGGTTCCAGAACATCAGCAAGGTGTAGGCGGCGAGCGTCACGCCGGCCATCGCCCAGGCGTGGCGGGCGGGCAGCGTCGCTGCGGCGATCGTCGGCGGGATCAGGAACAGCGAGACGAAGGGGTTGGCCGAACCGCCGGCAAAGTAGAGCAGCAGGCCGAGAATGGCGACGTCGGCGCTGAGCTGGGCAAAAACCTCGTTGTCGCCGACCGGTCCGCCGTGGTCGAGCCGCCACTGCGTCGCCAGGTTGATCGCCGCGAGCACGCCGACGATAGACGCCATCGGCAGCACGGCGAGCGGAATCTTCAGCCAGGCGATCGCCAGGATCAGGACCAGCGCCTGCGTCACCACCTCGACGCGGCGCAGCGCGACGAGGCGCGCGAGCGGCGGTGTTGAACTTGTCGGCAAGGGGGAGGGGTGCTGGGGCATGGCCGGGCGGGAAAACATCGGAAGGGGCGATTTTACGCCGACCCCGTGTCTTCTGCCGCGGCTGCGGCAATCGGTCGCAGGGGGCAGGCTTTGAACAATCAGGCCTGCGGACCGGGTGCCCGTCGCACGCCGCGTGCGGTGCCGTGCGGCGTCTCATTTTGGCAGGACGCCGCCTGCCGGCCATTGGGCTGCAGGCCAATGAATACGCCACTCGACTTCGCGGGTTGAAGCGGCACTCCGCCGGCCCATGCCCTGTGCCGTGCCGTGCCGTGCAGCAACTCCTGCCTTGCTTCAACGTGCCGCGAGGCTTGCGGCTGCGGTAAGTGGATTCATCACTTCGATGCCGTCACGCATCGGATAGGACGCGGCGACCGGGGCAACGAGGAGCTTTCGGGTCGCGCCCACGTCGGCGGCGGCGAGATGGAAGCCTTTCGAGACGGTGGGTGCCGAGGAGCGCTTGATTTCAACGACCCAGGTTTCGCCGTTGCGGAAGCTCAGCACGAGGTCAGCCTCCGCGCCGTGCGAGGTGCGGTAAAAGCTGGCTTCGGCGTGCTTGGCCGCGGCGAGCAGCTGTTCGATGACAAAGCCTTCCCAGCTGGCGCCGGCGACCGGATGGGCGAGCACGCCTTCCAGGCTGGCGAGGCCGAGCAGCGCGTGCACGATGCCGCTGTCGCGCACATAGACCTTGGGTGCGCGCACCAGCCGTTTGCCGACGCTGCCATGCCAGGCCGGCAGGCGGCGCACCAGCATCAGGTCGCACAGCAGGTCGATGTAGCGGGCGACGGTCTGCCCGCCGATGGCCAGCGATGCGGCGAGTTGCGACTGGTTGAGCAGGCCGCCTTGCGTGTGGGCCAGCATGGTCCACAGACGGCGCAGCGTGGTGGCGGGAATGCGCGGGCCAAGCGCCGGGATGTCGCGCTCCAGATAGGTGGCGATGAAGGCATCGCGCCAGCGCAGGCTGGCTGCATCGTCCGCGGACAGCCAGGAGAGGGGGAATCCGCCGCGCACCCAGAGCGGGTTGAGGTCGCCGGTCGGGGCGTCGGCGGGCAGGACTTCACGGGCCTGGAAGGGTGTCAGTTCGAGTTGGGCGACCCGTCCGGCGAGGCTTTCGCTGGCCTGTTGCAGCAATGTGCCGCACGCCGATCCGAGCAGGAGAAATTGCCCGGCGGCTTCGCCTGCACGGCGCCGGATGTCGATGATGCCACGCAGCACGGCGAAAAGTTCGGGCATGCGCTGCACTTCGTCGAGGATGACCAGCCGGTTCTTGTGCGCGAGCAGGAAGGCTTCCGGGTCGTCCATCTGACGCTGCGCCGAGAGCAGTTCCAGGTCAAGATAAAGCGCGTCGCCGTGGCGTTCAATTTCGGCGAGCGCCAGGGTGGTTTTGCCCGCCTGACGTGGCCCGAGCAGGACGACCGCCGGGAATTGGGCGAGCAGATCGGCAAGTTGTTGCTGGGCGAGGCGAGGGGTCATCAGTGCAATTTAACCTTTGCATGGTGAAATTGCACGGTTTGTTCTGCAGGTAACGGCTTGCGGTACGACCGGAGCTCCGGAGCGCGGAGGAGTGCTCCGGAGGGGCAGATCTTGCGTTCCGTCGCCAACCGGGCTTGTTTCAAGTTCAGGCCGGCGTCGCGTGCCAAGCCGGCGGCTCGCCCGTTCTCCGTGGCCAGACGACGCGATTGCGTCCCTGTTCCTTGGCGCGGTAGAGGTTGCCGTCGGCCTCGGCGAGCAGGGCCTCGGGCGAAGCCGACGCCGGCGCCGACGAGTCCGCGGTCGCCACGCCGATACTTGCCGTCAGCGGCCAGGGCAGCGTGCCGTTCGCATGCAGGGCCTCGATCCGCCGGCGGACGTCCTCGGCGGCGTCGACCGCGCCGTCGACGCCGGTTTCCGGCAGCACGACGACGAACTCCTCGCCGCCGTAGCGCGCCGTAATGTCACCCTGGCGATGCACGCGCTCGCCCAGGACCCTGGCCAGGGCGCGCAGGCACTGGTCGCCGGCCGCGTGCCCGTGCCGGTCGTTGATCCGCTTGAAATGGTCGACGTCGAGCAGCAACAGCGAGACAGGATGGCGGTAGCGCCGGGCGCGGCCGAGTTCCTCTCCGAGGTGGGCGAGCAGGTAGCGCCGGTTGTACAAGCCGGTGAGCGGGTCGTGCATCGCCTCCTGTTCGTGAAAGGCGGCGCGGATTTCGGCGTCGCGATACAGGTTGTAGCTCTCGATCAGCAGCGCGACGATCAGCGCGGCCGCAGAAGCCAGGCTCAGGATGCGCGCGACGTACCAGCCGGCGTTGTAGCGCGCCAGGGCTGCCGTCGACAGCACGACGTCGAGCGTGAAGGCGAACATGGCGAGCGCCAGCCAGACGCCGATCAGGTTGTGCAGGCGCGTCAGGTAGATCACGGCGAGCAAGGCGAAGACGTTCAAGGCGAGCAGCACGCCGCTGACGAAGCTGTGCGAGAAGCGGCTGTAGTCGTCGCCCTCGACGAAGGCCGGCTGCAGGTCCGGAGAGTACAGCAGCAGCGCGGCACCGCTCAGGGCCGCGGCGATGCCCAGAAGCACTGGGAACAGGTTGATCAGGCGCTGGCTTGAGGCGTGCGGGGCTGGCCGCCCGCTCGTTTTCGCGTTGGCGACGGCGGACATCAGGACGAAGCAGGGAAAGCCGGCGTGCCAGAAAATCCACAGGCTGACCGCGATCTGGTCCGCCGCGTCGGCGCCGAGCGGTTGCGCCAAAAGCCCCGGGAAAGTCAGGAACTGCGTGATCGATACCACGGCGGCGAAGGCGTAGCCGCCGGACAGCCAGGCCAGCGCCCGCGTCGGCTCGCCCGCCAGCACCTGCAGCCCGAGGAACAGCGCGATCAGGGCGTCAAGCAGGAAAATGCCGCCAAAGTACATCGCCGGGAACCAGCGGCTGAAGCCCCAGGGCTGGTCGACGATCGGCAGGTAGCGCAGCGTGATGCCGAGGAGCAAGGCCGCGCCAGCCGCCGCCCACCAGGCGTGAGTGCCGCGCATCGGCACGCTGTCGATCGTTCTCATGTCAGCTTTCTGCGCCGCGCTGCACGGCGTCAAGTGATGGCCGGGCATCACGTGACGCCAGCCCAGTCGATGGTGGGTGGCTATTGTTTGGCGGCGGCGTACGAGGCAGCGCGGGAGGCTAGTCCGTATGGACCGCGCGCCGCAGGCGTGGCGTCGCCGGTCGCCCGCCACGCCGAGCGCAGGCGTGGTCCAGATGGCGTTGGTCGGAACGGGCGTTCAGGGCGGCGGCGAGATGTCGCGCGAGCCGAGCGGCTCTCACGGCAGCAGGTTTTCGAGTGCGTAGAGTTCCTCGACGGTTTCGCGTCGGCGGACGGCGTGTGCATGCGCGCCATCGACCATGACTTCGGCGGCGCGCGGCCTGGTGTTGTAGTTCGAGCTCATCGCCATGCCGTAGGCGCCGGCCGACATGATGGCGAGCAGGTCGCCGGCGGCGAGCGCAAGCGGCCGGCTGTGGCCGAGAAAGTCGCCGGTCTCGCAGATCGGGCCGACGATTTCCCAACTGGCGCTGACGGCGTCGCGCGGAACGACCGGCACGATGTCGTGCCAAGCGTCGTAGAGCGCCGGACGGGCAAGGTCGTTCATCGCGGCATCAACGATGGCGAAGTTCTTCACTTCGCCGGGCTTCAGGTATTCGACCCGGGTGAGCAGCACGCCGGCGTTGCCGACCAGGCGGCGCCCCGGTTCGAGCAGGACTTTCAGCCCGCGATTCTTGAGCTTTTGCAGCAGCGGTTGCAGATAGGACTCGACCGTCGGTGCCGCTTCGTCGCGATAGCGGATGCCGAGGCCGCCGCCAAGGTCGATGTGATGCAGCCTGATCCCGCTGGCGGTCAACTGGTCGATCAGCAGCAGGACCTTGTCGAGCGCTTCGGCAAAGGGAGCCGGATCGAGCAGTTGCGAGCCGATGTGGCAGTCGATGCCGGTGATGTCGAGGTTTTTCAGCGTTGCGGCATGCCGGTAAAGGGCGAGGGCATCCTCGTAGGCGACGCCGAACTTGTTTTCCTTCAGTCCGGTCGAGATATAGGGGTGCGTCTTGGCATCGACGTTCGGATTGACGCGCAGGCTGATCGGCGCTTTTTTTCCGAGGCGGGCGGCAACGTCGTTCAGACGGTCGAGTTCGGCAGCTGACTCGACGTTGAAGCAGAGAATGCCGGTCTGCAGGGCAAATTCCATTTCGGCGGCGCTCTTGCCGACGCCGGAAAAGACGACCTTTGCCGGGTCCGCGCCGGCGGCCAGCACGCGCTTGAGTTCGCCGGTCGACACGATGTCGAAGCCGGCGCCTTTGCGTGCGAAGACGTTGAGTACCGCGAGGTTGGCGTTGGCCTTGACGGCGTAGCAGACGAGCGCGTCGACGCCGGCGAGTTCCTGCGTGAATTCGTCGAGCGCCGCTTCGAGCGCCGAGCGCGAATAGACGTAGCAGGGTGTGCCGAAGCGCTTGGCGATGTCGGTGAGCGCGACGGATTCGGCGTGCAGCACGCCTTGTTGGAGAGCGAAAGCGGTCATTGGGCGGGGTCTTTGGCCGTGTTAAGATCGTTGGCGACAGGCGCGGCTGCCGGCGTTTTCTGCGTGGGGACTTTGGGGATCTGGGTCAGCGGCCCCTTGGTGCCGCAGGCGCCGAGCGCTGCGGCAGCGACAACGACGGCAATTGCAGCGGCGCGCTTGAAAGAGTGAGGCATTGGCCGGTAACCCGAAAATGAAAAATGGTAGCACAGGATGAATGATAGCGAATTCAACGCACTCGCCGACGCGCTGCTGGCGCGGATCGAGGCCGGGCTGGAAGCGAGCGGCGCCGATCTGGATTTCGAGATGGCCAGCGCTGGGGTGCTCGAAATCGAGTTTGCCGACGGCAGCAAGATCATCGTCAATCGCCACGGCATGGCGCAGGAAATCTGGGTCGCCGCCCGCTCGGGCGGCTTCCATTATCGCTGGGACGGGGTCGTCTGGCGCGATACGCGTGATGGCGGCGAGTTGCTGGTAGCGCTCGCCAGGCTGACCAGCGCGCAGGCTGGCCAGGCCGTCGGATTTTCCTGAGAGAGTCGCCGGCCAATCTCGCCGGTCAAACGCTCGAACGGTCAATCGACCGGCTTCGCGCTTTCGTCCTCGGGTGGCGCGGGCGGCACTTCGCTCGGTACGCTCTCCCGGTAGAACAGTTCCTTGGCCGGTCCCTTGCCGTGTCCTGGCGCGTCAATGGCGACGAGGCCGTCGGGTTGCGGCAGGAATGATTCCGGAACGTCCTTGAGTATCCTGCCCATGTAGCCGATCCAGGTCGGCAGTGCGGCCGTGCCGCCGGTTTCGCCGTTGCCGAGGTTTTTCGGCTGATCGAAGCCGATCCACGAGCAGGCCACCACCGTTTGCTGATAGCCGCAGAACCACGCATCGACGTGCTCGTTGGTGGTGCCGGTCTTGCCGGCCAGATCTCGGCGCTTCAGGGTTCCCGAGGCGCGGGCCGCGGTGCCGTAGATGGTGACGTCGCGCAGCATGCTGTCCATCACATAGGCGTTGCGCGGGTCGATGGCGCGCAGGTCCTCGTTGCCGGCAGTGACCGGTTGCGCTTGCGCCAGCACTTCCTTCTTTTCGTCGTGGATCTCGCGTACGACGTAGGGCTGGATGCGATAGCCGCCATTGGCGAAAACGGCGTAGGCATTGACCATCTGCCAGGGCGTCACCGAGCCTGCGCCGAGCGCCATGGTCAGGTAGGGCGGATGCTTGTCGGCATCGAAGCCGAAGTGGGTGACGTAGTCCTGCGCGTACTGGACGCCGATGCTCTGCAGCAGGCGGATCGAAATCATGTTTTTCGATTTGGCCAGGCCGGTGCGCATGCGCATCGGTCCCTCATACTTGCCGTCGTAGTTCTTGGGTTCCCACGCCTGGCTGCCGGTGACCGAAGCCGGGAAGACGATCGGCGTATCGTCGATCACCGATGCCGGCGTGAAGCCTTTTTCGAGCGATGCCGAGTAAATGAAGGGCTTGAAGCTGGAACCCGGTTGCCGCCAGGCCTGGGTGACGTGGTTGAATTTGCTGCGGTTGAAGTCGAATCCGCCGACCAGCGCGCGTATCGAGCCGTCGTGCGGGTCGGCGGCGAGGAAGGCGGCTTCGACTTCGGGCATCTGCACGATCTGCCAGTTGCCCTTGTCGTCCTTCTGTACGCGGATCAGCGCGCCGCGGCGCAGGCGCTTGTTCGGCGGTGCTTTTTCGTCGAGCATGCGGTTGGCGAACTTCAGGCCGTCGCCGCTGATCGTCACCAGTTCGCCGCCACGCCGGTAGGCGCGCACCTGCCGGTTCTCGATATGCAGGATGACCGCCGGCTGCAGGTCTTCGGTAGCGCTGTAGTCCTGCAGCAGTTCGTCGAGCGTTTCGTCCTGGTCGGACGAGACGTCCTTCATGTCGAGGAAGGCTTCGGCGCCGCGGTAGCCGTGGCGACGGTCGTAGTCGAAGACGCCCCGGCGCAGGCTGGCGTAGGCGGCTTCTTGGTCGGCTTTCAGGATCGTCGTATAGACGCGCAGTCCGCGCGTATAGACATCGTCCGGGAAGCGCTCGGCGGCAATCTGGCGCGCCATTTCCGCGACGAATTCCGCATGCGTGTGGAACTCGCTGGCGTCGCGCTTGACGATCAAGGTCTGCTTGAGTGCTTCATCGTGCTGTTTGGCGTCGATGTGGCCCAGTTCAAGCATCCGGCGCAGGACGTATTGCTGGCGCAAGCGGGCGCGTTTCGGATTGACCACCGGGTTGTACGCCGAGGGCGCTTTCGGCAGGCCGGCAAGCATCGCCGCTTCGGCAACGCTCAAGTCTTTCAGCGGTTTGCCGAAATAGATCTGCGCGGCGGCACCGAAACCGTAGGCGCGTTGCCCGAGGAAGATCTGGTTGATGTAAAGCTCGAGAATCTGGTCCTTGCCCAGATTGTGTTCAATCTTGAAGGAAAGCAGCGCTTCGTAGAGCTTGCGCGTATAGGTCTTTTCCGACGACAGGAAAAAGTTCTTGGCGACCTGTTGCGTAATCGTCGATGCGCCCTGGCGCTTGCCGCCGCCAATCAGGTTGAACCAGGCGGCGCGCAGAACGCCGAGCGTATCGATGCCGCCATGCTGGTAGAAGCGCTCGTCTTCGGCGGACAGGATCGCCTGCTTCATGATCTCCGGAACGTCCGCGATGCGCACGACGGCACGCCGTTCTTCGCCGAATTCGCCGATCGGGTGGCCGTCTGCGGTGAAGATGCGCAACGGGATTTTCGGCCGGTAGTCGGTCAGGACTTCGAGTGACGGCAGGTTCGGGTAGGTCAGGATAAGCACGATGCCGACGATGGCGACGAGCATCGCAGCGAGGCCGGCAAGGAGCAGAACCGGATAAAGTATCCAGCGGAGCGCGGTAGGCAAGGAAGTGTCCAGAAAAAAGACGAACGGCGGCCATTATAAACGCTGTGCGATGGGGCTGAAACAGGGGCGGAGAAATTGCTTTACACGCCCGGTTGTTATTGCTAGCATTTAAAGTGGATTATCCATAAGTGCGCTAACTACTCAGTATTCAAGGGTTTTTTTGGCAAGGGGTGTTGATTTGCAACTCGATCTAACGATCTTTAATCCCAAGGCGCGCACCCTGATCGGTCTCGATATCAGTTCGTCATCGGTCAAGATGGTTGAGCTTGCCGGCAATGGGAAAGACGGCTATCGCGTCGAGCGCTACGCGATCGAGATGCTGCCGAAGGATGCCGTTTCCGACGGCAACATCGTTAACCTTGAAGCCGTTGCCGAATCGGTCAGCCGGACCTGGAAGAAGCTTGCGACTTCGACGCGGTGCGTCGCGCTGGCCTTGCCGGCCGCTGCCGTGATCACCAAGAAAATCATCGTTCCTGCCGGCTTGCGCGAGGAGGAGCTTGAGCTGCAGGTCGAATCCGAGGCCAACCAGTACATCCCCTTTGCCCTCGACGAGGTCAATCTCGATTTCCAGATTGTTGGTCCGAGTCCCGCCTCTCCCGACGAGATCGAGGTGCTGATTGCTGCTTCGCGCAAGGAAAAAGTCGAGGACAGGGTCGCCGTCGCCGAAGCGGCGGGCCTGAAACCCGTGGTGATGGATGTCGAATCCTACGCGGTTCTTGCCTCGTTCGAACTGATCGAAAAACAGTTTCCCGAGGCCGGCAAGGGGCAAATCATCGCGCTCGTCGACGTGGGCGCCAACGTGATGAATCTGACGGTTTTGCGCGACGACCAGCAGCTTTATGCCCGCGAGCAGGCTTTTGGCGGCAACCAGCTGACCCAGGATATTGCCCGGCATTACGGCATGAGCTTCGAAGAGGCCGAATCGGCCAAGCGCAGCAACAACCTTCCCGAGGGGTACGAAGCCGGGTTGCTGCGCCCGTATCTTGACGGCATGGCGCAGGAGGTTGCCCGCGCGCTGCAATTCTTTTTCACGTCTACCCAGTTCAGCCAGGTCGATCATATTGTCCTGTCCGGCGGCTGTTCCGTCATTCGCGGGGCTGACGAGGCGGTCGCTACACGGACCCAGATCAACACGATTGTGGCCAACCCGTTTGCCGATATGGCGCTCTCCGACAAGGTTCGCGCGAAGAGCCTGCTGGTCGATGCTTCGTCCTTAATGGTTGCCTGCGGCCTGGCGTTAAGGAGATTCGACGAATGATCCGCATCAATCTCCTGCCGCATCGCGAGGAAAAGCGCAAAGCCCGGCGACAGCAGTTCTATGCACTGACCGGCATGATTTCAGTGCTGGCCGGATTGATCGTCTTGCTCGGTTACACCGTGATTGACGGCTATGTCAGCAATCAGGAAAGCAAGAATGCTTACCTGCGCCAGGAAATCGCTGTCCTCGATAAGCAGATCGACCAGATCAAGGGGTTGAAGGAGCAGACCCAGGCCTTGCTGTCGCGCAAGCAGATTATCGAGTCGCTGCAGCGAGACCGCGCCGAACCCGTGCGCTTGTTGAGCGAATTGGCGAAACAGGTGCCGACGGGGGTCTATCTCCGGTCGATAAAGCAGGATGGTCAGAAAATTGCTCTCAGCGGTTATGCGCAGTCCAACTCTCGCGTTTCCGCCTTGATGCGCAATATCGAGGCGTCTTCCTGGCTTGAAAAACCGCAGCTGATTGAAATCAAGGCGGTTTCACTCGGCAAGCAGCGGATCAACGAATTCAGCATGAATGCCTCGCTCAAGCGGGCGCCCGTTCAGGAGCTGCAAAAAGCCGGGCCCCGACCGGCCTCTCCGGCGAAGGAGGCGAAATGAAGGCCCCGGCTATCGCGAAAATTGATTTCAAGGCGGTGCTTGACGACTTCCGCACGCTGAACCCGAAGGATGTCGGTTCGTGGCCGATTGTGCCGCGCGTCACGCTCCTGCTGGCGTTGTTTCTGCTCATCGTGCTGGCCGGCTGGTGGTTTTTGTGGAGCGAGCAGCTCGATGCCCTCGAACTGAAGCGGGGCGATGAGGAAAAACTCCGCGTGGAGTTCGTTGCCAAGAAGCGACAGGCCGTCAATCTGGATCTCTACACCCAGCAGCTGGACGAGATGGATCGATCGTTTGGCGCCTTGTTGAAACAGTTGCCGAACAAATCCGAAGTGGAGTCCTTGCTGGTCGAGATCAATCAGTCCGGTATGGGAAGAAGCTTGCAGTTCGAGCTGTTCAAGCCCGGATCGGAAGTGGTCAAGGATTTTTATGCCGAATTGCCTGTTTCCGTGAAATTGACCGGCAGCTATCACGATTTCGGCGCGTTTGCCGGCGATATCGGCAAGCTGTCGAGGATCGTCACCTTGAACAACCTGTCGATCAGCGCCAATGCGCCGGGTAAGGACAGCAGCCTCGCAATGGACGCCGTGGCCAAGACCTTCCGTTACCTCGACGATGAAGAGGTGGCCAGGCAGAAGAAAGCCGCACAGGCGGCTAAAGGCGCCAAGAAATGAAAAAAATCGTCGTGGTACTGGCCAGTCTCATGCTGCTCGCCTGCTCGGGCGGCGATCATGATGACTTGCGCCTGTGGATGACCGATGCGACCAAAGACATCAAGGGAAAGATTCCGCCGTTGCCCGAAGTCAAGCCGTACGAGCCCGTCCCCTACGATGCCGGCAGCCTGGTCGATCCTTTCAAATCGGCCAAGATCGAGCCTGAACGGAAGGAAGGTGGCGGCACTGGTATGCGGCCGGACTTGAATCGTATGCGCGAACCGCTCGAGTCTTATCCCCTGGAGTCGCTCAAGTATGTGGGCGTGCTGATCAAGAACAAAACCGGCTACGCGATCGTCCAGGCCGATGGCGCCTTGTTCCAGGTTCGTGCCGGAAACCACATGGGGCAGAACTTTGGCGTCGTCACGAAGGTTTCCGAAACCGAGATCAGCTTGCGGGAGTTGGTGCAGGATCCCGTCGGAGACTGGGTCGAGAGAAACAGTACGCTGCTCTTGCAGGAAAAAGAGGTGACAAAGTGAAACAGATCAAACAATACCTGCTGGCTATCGTTGGCGGATTGCTGCTGACGGGGGCGGCAGTCAGTGCCGAGGAAACGGTTCCCAACGCGATCCAGTCGATCAACGTCGCGCAGCAAGCGGGCGTGCTGAGCGTCAAGTTGACGTTCAAGGCGCCGTTGGCCGAGATCCCCTCCGGATTCAGCATCGCCCGGCCGGCCCGGGTTGTCCTTGATTTTCCGAATACGACGAATGCCTTGGGCAAAAGCCGCCAGACTTATAACGAAGGCGGCTTGCAGAGTGTAGATGTCGTTCAGACCGAAGGCCGGATGCGCCTGGTGCTCAACCTGCTCAAGGTGATGCCGTACGAGGCCAGAATCGACGGCAACAATCTGCTGCTTTCCTTCGCGCCGAATGCTTTGCCCGATACCACCGCCCAGCAGGTCAGCCAGTTCGCGAAAGCCCCTCTTGCCTCGCCCGTGACCAGCACGGTTCGCGATGTCGCCTTTCGTCGTGGCAAGGACGGGGAAGCACGCATCACGGTCGATCTGAGCGATGTGAATACGGGGATCGATATCCGGCAGGAAGGGTCGAGCTTGGTCGTCGATTTCATCAAGACCAGCGTGCCGGAAGCCTTGCGCAAGCGCCTCGACGTGACCGATTTCGCGACGCCGGTGACCGCGCTGAGTACCGTCCAGCAGGGGGCGAATGTGCGCATGACCATTACGCCGCGCGGGCTGTGGGAGCACAATGCCTATCAGACCGACAACCAGTTCGTGATCGAGGTCAAGCCGGTCGTCGAGAACCCGAACAAGCTGGTGCAGGGGTCGCGTGGCGGCTACCAGGGCGAGAAGCTGTCGCTGAATTTCCAGAATGTCGATGTCCGCCGTCTGTTGCAGGTAATCGGCGAGTTCACCGGCATGAACATGGTGATCAGTGACTCCGTTCAGGGGGCGATCACCCTCATCCTGAAGGATGTCCCGTGGGACCAGGCGCTCGATATCATCATGCAGCAAAAGGGCCTCGACATGCGCAAGAACGGGAACGTCATCCTGGTCGCGCCGCGTGAAGAGATTGCCACCAAGGAGAAGCTGGAATTCGAGTCGCGCGCGCAGATCGGCGATCTCGAGCCGGTGCGCACCGAGAGTTTTCAGCTGAATTATCAGAAGGCTTCCGCGATCAGGGCGCTGCTGACCGATGCGAACCAGCGCATGCTGTCGAAGCGGGGCAGTGCGGTAGTCGATGAGCGCTCAAACATCCTGTTTGTCCAGGACACGGCGCCGCGTCTCGAAGATGTGCGTCAGTTGCTGGCCAAGGTCGATACCCCCGCCAGGCAGGTCCTGATCGAGGCGCGGATTGTCGAAGCCACCGATTCGTTCAGCAAGAATCTGGGCGTCAAGCTGGGGTACAACGAAAGCCAGTCCACCGGGCACAATATTTCAACCGGGCGGGGCGCGCCAGGCGGTAACTATACGGTTGGCGCCGGGGGGCTGACGTCCAGCAGCGTGGCGGGTGCGTCCACAGCGATCGGCGATGGCTACAATGTCAACCTTCCTGCGCAACCTCGGTCCGGGACGGCTGGTGCGCTGTCCTTCCTCCTGTTCAACGCCAGCCGCACGCAGTTCCTGAATCTCGAGATTTCCGCGCTTGAGGCCGATGGGCGCGGCAAGGTTATTTCAAGTCCGCGCGTCATGACGTCCAATCAGGTCGAGGCCTTGATCGAGCAGGGCGTCGAAATCCCGTTCCAGCAGGCGACCTCTTCCGGGGCGACGAGTATCGCCTTCCGCAAGGCGAACCTGTCGCTCAAGGTCAAACCGCAGATCACGCCTGACGGAAAAGTGACGATGACGCTCGATATCAACAAGGATACGGTCAGTTCCAGGGCGGCAACCAGCGCCGGTTTGTTGATCGATACCAAGCACGTCAAGACCGAGGTTCTCGTCGAGAACGGCGGAACCGTGGTGATCGGCGGTATCTATACGCAGACCGAGGCGGTGAACGCCAGCAAGATTCCCCTGTTTGGCGATCTGCCGTATCTTGGCTTCCTGTTCCGGAATTCGGAGAAAATCGACGACAAGACCGAACTGTTGATCTTCATTACACCGAAGATCGTCACCGAGGCGCTGAACGCCCGCTAAGCATTTGGCGGGAGCGTTTCGAGGCCGGCCGAGTGCCGGCCTTTTTGCTTTCTTGCGGTAAAATGCCGTCGTGAAAAATTCAAAGAACATCTATCTGGTCGGACTGATGGGGGCCGGCAAGACGACGGTTGGCCGCGTGCTGGCCAGGCGTCTGGGCATGTCGTTTGTCGACTCCGACCATGAGATCGAGGCGCGTACGGGGGTGCGTATCCCGACGATTTTCGAGATCGAAGGCGAGGAAGGGTTCCGGCTGCGCGAGGCGCAGGTGATTGCCGATCTTGCGGCGAGCGGCGGCTCGGTCGTGGCGACGGGGGGCGGTGCCGTGCTGCGGCCGGAAAACCGGGCGCATCTGAAAAGCAGCGGCTTTGTTGTCTATCTCAACGTGCCGCCGCAGCTTCTGTACGAGCGGATCCGCCACGACAGGAGCCGGCCCTTGCTGCAGGTCGAAGATCCGCTGGGCAAGCTCACGGAGCTGCATGGGCAGCGGGATCCGCTTTACCGCGAGGTGGCGGATATGGTGATCGACAGCAGCCGGCTGAATGCGCAAACTGTCGCCTTGTTGCTGATCAAGGAGCTTGGCGAACAATGGAAACTCTGAACGTAGCACTCGGTGAGCGGGCTTATCCGATCCGGATCGGGCGGGGCCTGCTCGCGCAGAGCGAACTCCTGCTGCCCTATCTGCGTCAGCGCAAGATTGCCGTGGTCAGCAATACGACGGTCGCACCGCTCTATCTCGAGCAACTGGCAAGACCTTTGCGCGATGCCGGCGTCGAAGTCATCGAAATCGTCCTGCCCGACGGCGAGCGCTACAAGGACTGGCAGAATCTCAACACGGTTTTTGACGTGCTGCTCGAGCGCCGGTGCGAGCGTGCGACCACACTGGTGGCGCTGGGCGGTGGCGTGGTCGGCGACATGACCGGTTTTGCGGCAGCCTGCTACCAGCGCGGCATGCCGTTCGTCCAAGTGCCGACGACGCTGTTGTCGCAAGTCGATTCGTCGGTCGGCGGGAAAACGGCGATCAACCACCCGCTCGGTAAGAACATGATCGGCGCCTTCTATCAGCCGCGGCTGGTGCTCGCCGACACCGATACGCTGAATACCCTGCCGGACCGGGAGTTGCGCTCGGGGCTGGCGGAAGTGATCAAGTACGGCCTGATCCGTGATTTGCCGTTTCTTGAATGGATCGAGGCGAATCTTGAGCCGATTCTGGCGCGCGACCCTGCGGCGCTGGCCTATGCCGTCCATCGCTCGTGCCGAAACAAGGCTGAGGTCGTCGTCGCCGATGAGCATGAGAACGGCGAGCGCGCCTTGCTCAACCTCGGCCACACCTTCGGTCACGCCATCGAGACCGGCATGGGTTATGGCGAATGGCTGCACGGCGAGGCCGTTGCCGTCGGCACGATGATGGCCGCCGAGCTGTCGCGCACCCTGGGCTGGATTGGCCGTGCCGACGTTGCGCGTATCGAAAGCCTGCTTGTCCGCGCCGGTTTGCCGGTTTTCGGGCCGGGTCTCGCTGTCGAGCGCTATGTCGAGCTGATGCAGCACGACAAAAAAGTGCTGGACGGCAAGCTGCGCCTTGTCCTGCTCAAGCAGCTCGGGCAGGCCGTGGTCAGCGATTGCGCGTCGTCTGGTGACATTGCGCGTGCGATTGCCGCACGCTCGCCGCATGGCTGAACTGGCCCCTTACGCCGTTCACGCGGACAATTCGCGTGGTCGTCGCCATGCCGAGGAGCGGCCGTCGCTGCGCAGCGAATTCCAGCGTGACCGCGACCGGATTGTTCACTCGACCGCGTTCCGCCGCCTTGAATACAAGACGCAGGTGTTCGTCAATCATGAAGGCGACCTCTTCCGCACGCGGCTGACGCATAGCCTCGAGGTCGCCCAGATCGCCCGCGGCATTGCCCGTGCCTTGCGGCTCAACGAGGATCTGGTGGAGGCCATCTCCTTGGCGCACGACCTCGGGCACACGCCTTTTGGCCATGCCGGACAGGATGCGCTGAACGAGTGCATGCGCGAGTACGGCGGCTTCGAACACAATCTGCAGAGCCTGCGCACCGTCGATCTGCTCGAAGAGCGCTATGCCGCATTCAACGGGCTCAATCTCTGCTTCGAGACGCGCGAAGGGATCATCAAGCATTGCTCGCCCGAGAATGCACGCCGGCTGGGCGAGCTGGGCGAGCGCTTCCTCCGGCAGACACAGCCTTCGCTCGAGGCGCAGATCTGCAATCTGGCCGACCAGATCGCCTATAACAACCATGACGTTGACGACGGCTTGCGCTCCGGCCTGATCTCGCTCGAGCAACTGGAGGGCGTCGGCCTGTTCGCGCGGCACGTTGGCGAGGTGCGCGCGGCCTACCCGGGGCTGGCCGGCCGCCGACTGGTTCATGAAACGATACGGAGAATGATCAACGCGCTGGTCTGCGATCTGATCGAAACGACTGCCGGCAATATCGCCCGTCGGTCGCCGCAGGATCTCGCCGAGGTGCGGCAGGGGCCGCAACTGGTCGCCTTCTCGGCCGAGCTGCGCGAGGCGCAGCACGAGATGAAGCGTTTTTTGCGCAAGGAGCTGTACCAGCACTACCAGGTTCTGCGTATGACGAGCAAGGCGCAGCGCATCATTACCGATCTTTTTACCACTTTGCTCAGCGACCCCCGCCTGTTGCCGCCGCAGTACCAGTCGCCGGCCGACGGCGATCAGCCGCGTGCGGTCGCCGACTACGTGGCCGGCATGACCGATCGTTATGCAATGAAAGAGCATGGGCGCCTGTTTTCCGTCGGTGAGCACTGATCCGGCACGGTTGGTGATGCACTACCTTGAAGAGTCCGTGCTTTAGCGGTATATTTCGCAGTTGCCCTGAAAATTCCTAAGCCGGCGTCCGCCGGCTTTTTTGACGTTTGGCGAGCCTTGGGCAAATCGGACAAGTCTGTGTGGCATCTTTGTTTTGTGAGGATTCGAACGTGATGGATTCGGCTGTACCTGAACGGCAGGGGTTGTACGACCCGGCCAATGAGCACGATGCCTGCGGTGTCGGTTTTGTAGCGCACATCAAGGGGCAAAAAAGCCACTCGATCGTCGAGCAGGGCCTGCAGATCCTGAAAAATCTGGATCACCGGGGCGCCGTCGGCGCCGATCCCCTGATGGGCGACGGGGCGGGCATTCTGATCCAGATTCCGGACGCTTATCTGCGCGAGGAAATGGCCAGCCAGGGCGTGGTTTTGCCGCCGGCCGGCGATTACGGCGTCGGGATGGTCTTCCTGCCGCAGGAGTCGGCCTCGCGTCTGGCTTGTCAGGAAGCGATCGAACGTGCGGTCCGCTCCGAGGGGCAGGTCGTTCTTGGCTGGCGCGACGTTCCGGTCGATCGCGAACTGCCGATGTCGCCGACCGTGCGCGCCAAGGAGCCGGTGATTCGCCAAGTCTTCATCGGCCGCGGTGCGGACATCATGGTCACCGATGCGCTCGAGCGCAAACTCTACATCATCCGCCGCCGTGCCGCGAACGAGATCAAGGCGCTCGGCCTCAAGCACAGCAAGGAATTCTACCAGCCGTCGATGTCGGCCCGGACGATCGTCTACAAGGGCTTGCTGCTCGCCGATCAGGTCGGCGAATATTTTGCCGACCTCAAGGATCCACGTTGCGTTTCGGCGCTGGCGCTGGTGCACCAGCGCTTCTCGACCAATACCTTCCCGACCTGGCATCTCGCTCATCCGTTCCGCATGATCGCGCACAACGGCGAGATCAATACGCTGCGCGGCAACTACAACTGGATGCGCGCGCGCGAAAAGGGCGTTTCGTCGCCGCTGCTCGGTGCCGATCTGGAAAAGATCTGGCCGCTGATCTATCCCGGCCAGTCGGACTCGGCGTCGTTCGACAACGCGCTCGAACTGCTGGTCATGAGCGGCTACTCGCTGGCGCACGCAATGATGATGCTGATTCCCGAGGCCTGGGAATCGCACGCACTGATGGACGAAAAGCGTCGCGCCTTCTACGAATACCATGCGGCGATGATGGAGCCGTGGGACGGTCCCGCAGCCGTTGCCTTTACCGACGGCTGCCAGATTGGCGCGACGCTCGACCGCAACGGCCTGCGCCCGGCACGCTATCTCGTGACCGACGACGACATCGTGGTCATGGCTTCGGAATCCGGCGTGCTGCCGATCCCCGATGCCAAGATCGTCAAGAAATGGCGCCTGCAGCCGGGCAAGATGTTCCTGATCGACCTCGAGCAGGGGCGCATCATCGACGACCTCGAGCTGAAAGACGCCCTGTCGCGCCAGAAGCCCTACCAGGAGTGGCTCAGCCGCATCAACATCAAGCTCGACGGACTCGAGATGCCGGCCAACGCGGCGGCGCCTGATTGCGCGGCATCGCTGCTCGACCGCCAGCAGGCTTTCGGCTACAGCCAGGAAGACATCAAGTTCATTCTCGAGCCGATGGCGACCTCCGGCGAGGAAGCGACCGGCTCGATGGGCAACGATTCGCCGCTTGCCGTACTGTCGTCGAAAAACAAGCCGCTGTTCAACTATTTCCGCCAGCTGTTCGCGCAGGTGACCAACCCGCCGATCGACCCGATCCGCGAGCAGTTGGTCATGTCGCTGGTCTCGTTCATCGGACCCAAGCCGAACTTGCTCGGCATCAACGAGATCAATCCGCCTTATCGCCTCGAAGTGACGCAGCCGGTGCTCGATTACGCCGAGATGGCCAAGCTGCGCAATATCTCGGGCTATACCGGCAACAAGTTCCAGTCGGCCGAACTCGACATCTGCTACCCGCTGGCCTGGGGCAAGGCGGGCGTCGAAGCCCGTCTGGCCTCGCTGGCCGCCGAGGCGGAAGACGCCGTGCATCGCGGTTGCAGCATCCTGATCGTTTCCGACCGCAAGGTCGATGCCGACAATGTCGCGATTCCGGCGCTGCTCGCCACCTCGGCCGTGCACCAGCATCTGGTCACCAAGGGCCTGCGCACGCGTGTCGGCCTGGTCGTCGAGACCGGCGCCGCACGCGAAACGCATCATTTCGCCGTGCTCGCCGGTTACGGCGCCGAAGCCGTGCATCCCTACCTCGCGCTCGAAACGCTGCAGCAGCTTGCCGGCGGCGGCGAGAAGGGCGACAAGGCGGTCAAGCACTTTGTCAAGGGAGTCGGCAAGGGGCTGCTCAAGGTCATGTCGAAGATGGGCATTTCGACCTACATGTCCTACACCGGCGCACAGATTTTCGAAGCCATCGGTCTGCAGAAGAAGCTGATCGACAAATACTTCACCGGCACCTCGACGCAGGTCGAGGGGATCGGCATCTTCGAAGTCATGGAAGAGACGATCCGTCTGCACAAACAGGCCTTCGGCAACGACCCGGTACTGGCCAGCATGCTCGACGCCGGCGGCGAGTACGCCTACCGCGTGCGCGGCGAAGAGCACATGTGGACGCCGGACGCGATCGCCAAGCTGCAGCACGCGACGCGCTCGGGCAAGACCGATACCTACAAGGAATATGCGAAGATCATCAACGACCAGAGGCAGCGCCACATGACGCTGCGTGGCCTGTTCGCGATCAAGTCGGCGGGGCCGGCCGTGCCGCTCGACGAAGTCGAACCGGCGAAGGAAATCGTCAAGCGCTTTGCCACCGGCGCCATGTCGCTCGGCTCGATCTCGACCGAAGCGCACAGCACGCTGGCCATTGCCATGAACCGCATCGGCGGCAAGTCGAATACCGGCGAAGGCGGCGAGGATCCGGCGCGCTTCAAGCCGGTCAAGGCTGGCCAGATGGTCTCCGAGATCATCGGCAAGGGCCGCATCGAGCGCGACTATCAGCTGCAGGAAGGCGACAGCCTGCGCTCGGCGATCAAGCAGGTCGCCTCCGGCCGTTTCGGCGTCACCGTCGAATACCTGGCCAACGCCGACCAGATCCAGATCAAGATGGCGCAGGGCGCCAAACCGGGCGAAGGCGGCCAGCTGCCGGGGCACAAGGTTTCCGAGTACATCGGCTTCCTGCGCCACTCGGTGCCGGGCGTCGGCCTGATTTCACCGCCGCCGCACCACGACATCTACTCGATCGAGGATCTGGCGCAGCTGATTCACGACCTGAAGAACGCCAACCCGGCGGCTTCGATCAGCGTCAAGCTGGTTTCGGAAGTCGGTGTCGGCACGGTCGCCGCCGGCGTCTCTAAGGCCAAGGCCGACCACATCGTGATCGCAGGCCACGACGGCGGCACCGGCGCGAGCCCCCTGTCGTCGATCAAGCACGCCGGTTCGCCGTGGGAGCTGGGTCTGGCCGAGACGCAGCAGACGCTGGTCCTCAACGGCCTGCGCGGCCGCGTCCGCGTGCAGGTCGACGGCCAGATGAAGACCGGCCGCGACGTGCTGATCGGCGCGCTGCTCGGCGCCGACGAGTTCGGTTTCGCCACCGCGCCGCTCGTCGTCGAAGGCTGCGTCATGATGCGCAAGTGTCACCTCAACACCTGCCCGGTCGGCGTCGCGACGCAGGACCCGGCGCTGCGCCGCAAATTCACCGGCCAGCCCGAGCACGTCGTCAATTACTTCTTCTTCGTCGCCGAGGAACTGCGCGAACTGATGGCGCAGATGGGCATCCGCAAGGTCGACGAACTGATCGGCCGTGCCGACCTGCTCGACATGCAACAGGGCATTTCGCACTGGAAGGCGCAGGGGCTCGACTACAGCCGGATTTTCCATCGTCCGGCGGTTGCCGCGACATCGCCGGTTCTGCATTGCGAGACGCAGGATCACGGTCTCGTCAAGGCGCTCGACAACCAGATCATCGAACAGGCGAAAGCTGCGCTGGAACATGGCAAGAAGGTCAATATCCAGCTGCCGGTGCGCAACATCAACCGTACGGTCGGCGCCATGCTTTCGGGTCGTGTTGCCGCCAAATACGGCCATGCCGGCCTGCCTGACGACACCATCCATATCACCCTGAACGGCACCGCCGGACAGAGTTTCGGCGCCTTGCTGGCGCGTGGCGTGACGATCGACCTGGTGGGCGAAGGCAACGACTACGTCGGCAAGGGGCTGTCGGGAGGGCGCATCATCGTCCGTCCGAACGCCGATTTCCGTTGCGACACGCCAAGCAACATCATCATCGGCAATACCGTGCTTTACGGCGCGATCGAGGGCGAAGCTTACTTTGCCGGCGTCGGCGGCGAACGCTTTGCCGTGCGCAACTCGGGAGCGACGACCGTCGTCGAGGGCGTCGGCGATCATGGTTGCGAGTACATGACCGGCGGTACCGTCGTCGTGCTCGGCATGACGGGGCGCAACTTCGCCGCCGGCATGTCCGGTGGCGTCGCCTACGTGCTCGACGAAGACGGCACCTTTGCCTCGCGCTGCAACCTGGCGCAGGTCGCGCTGGAGCCGGTCGAGGAAGAGTTTGCCGCCCGCCGGGGCAGCGAGTCCGGCGACGATCTCGAAGCGCACGGCAAGGTCGATATCCGTCATCTCGGGCTGGCCGACGAGGTCTTGCTCAAGAGCCTGATCGAGAAGCACGCGCAATACACCGGCAGCCTGCAGGCGAAGAAGATTCTCGCCGACTGGGCGAGCTGGCGTGCGCGTTTCGTCAAGGTCATGCCGCACGAGTATCGTCGCGCGCTCACCGAGATGGCCGCGAGGAATTCCGGGAACAAGCAAGTGGAGGCTGCGTAAATGGGAAAGCCGACTGGCTTCATCGAGTTTGAGCGTCTGTCGGAGGGCTATGAGCCTGCCGATACGCGTCTGAAGCATTACCGCGAATTTGTCGTCGCGCTGAGCGACGAGCAGGCTGCGGTTCAGGGGGCGCGCTGCATGGATTGCGGCGTCCCGTTCTGCACCAGCGGTTGCCCGGTGAACAACATCATTCCCGACTGGAACGATCTCGTTTATCGCGGCAACTGGGCGCAGGCGCTGGCTGTCCTGCACTCGACCAACAACTTCCCGGATTTCACCGGGCGCATCTGCCCGGCACCGTGCGAGGCCGCGTGCACGCTCAATATCAACAACGACGCGGTCGGCATCAAATCGATCGAACACGCGATTGTCGACAAAGGCTGGGAAAAGGGCTGGATCGTTCCGCAGCCGGCCAAGGTGAAGACCGGCAAGAAGGTCGCCATCGTCGGCTCCGGCCCGGCCGGACTGGCTGCCGCGCAGCAACTGGCGCGGGTCGGACACAGTGTCGTCGTCTTCGAGAAGAGCGACCGCCTCGGCGGCCTGCTGCGCTACGGCATCCCCGACTTCAAGTTCGAAAAATCGCATATCGACCGCCGCGTCAAGCAGATGGAAGCCGAGGGCGTCGAGTTCCGCGTCAGCCAGCACATCGGCGGCAGCGGTGCGAACGGCGTTCCGGCCAGCCGGCTGGTCGCCGATTTCGATGCCGTGATCCTCGCCGGTGGCGCCGAGCTGCCGCGCGATCTGCCGGTTCCCGGCCGCGATCTCGACGGCGTGCACTATGCGATGGATTTCCTGCCGCAGCAGAACAAGGTCAATGCCGGCGATCAATTGCCCGATCAGCTGATGGCGACCGGCAAGCACGTCGTCGTGATCGGCGGCGGCGATACCGGCTCCGACTGCGTGGGGACCAGCAATCGTCATGGTGCGCTGTCGGTCACCCAGTTCGAGTTGATGCCGCAACCGCCGGAAAAGGAAAACGGGGCGCTGACCTGGCCTTACTGGCCGCTCAAGATGCGCACCTCCTCTTCGCACGAAGAGGGTTGCTCGCGCGATTTCGCCGTCGCCACCAAGGAACTGATCGGCGAAAAGGGCAAGGTCCGCGCACTCAAGGCGGTTCGTGTCGAATGGAAGGACGGCAAGATGAGCGAAGTGGCCGGCAGCGAATTCGAGCTGAAGGCCGATCTGGTCCTGCTGGCGATGGGTTTCGTCGCACCGGTCAGGCAAGGTTTGCTCGAGCAGCTCGCGGTCGAGCTCGACGCCCGCAACAACGTCAAGGCAACGACCGACGGCGCCGGCTGCTATGCAACCAGCGTCGCCAAGGTATTTGCCGCAGGCGACATGCGTCGCGGCCAGTCGCTGGTCGTCTGGGCGATTCGCGAAGGGCGGCAATGCGCCCGCGAAGTCGATCTTTTCCTGACCGGAAGCTCGGATCTGCCTCGCTAGCGACGGCTTTCGCCCGCTGCGGCTGAACCCGGCCGCCTCCTGAAAACCCCGTTGCGGCCTGCTGCAGCGGGGTTTTTCTTTGGGCTGGGCCGGCGCTATGGCATAGTAGCGGCTGGTCTGTTTGGGAATATTGTATGAATCCGGAGTTGCAAAAATCGCTGCAGGTGACCATGCTGCCCGCCACGCTCGACAGCTACATGCTGGTCATCCTGCTGATCATGATTGTCGCCGGAATCCTTGGCGGCCTCGGCAACTACTACCTGAGCGACCGCGAGCCGGGGCGCCGCGACTGGCTCAAGTATCCGCTGCTCGGCGTGATTGCCGCATTGACCGTGCCGCTTTTCCTCAACATGATCTCAAGCAACCTGCTCGAGGCGGCACGCAGTCGTCCGATTGATTTCTTCGTTTTTGCCGGTTTCTGCCTGATCTACGTCGTCGCCTCGCGCCGTCCGTTCGAGAACGTCGCCAACCGCTTGCTGGCCCAGATGGACCAGATGAAGCGTGAAATGCGCCAGCTCAAGCAGCAGAATGAGATCCAGCCTGTGCTGCGCGAAGAGAGCGCACCGCTGGCCGAAGTCATCGCAGCGAAGCCCGAGGATGTCCGCGAGTCCCTGTCGTACAACGACATCGAGATCGTGCGGGCGCTTGCCGAAGAGAATTACGTATACGGCAATCTGGCCGGGCTGACCGACAAGACCGGGCTGGCCCGCGATCTGGTCAGTGCGCGGCTGACCGTATTGAAGAATCTGGGAATCATCGAAACCCGCATCAACGAGAAAAGCATCCTGCACTGGTTTGTCTCGCCCAAGGGCAGGCAGATGCTGGAAGAAATCCTTTCCGGGCAGGACGATCGCAAGACCGCCTGACCGCTTCACCGGTTATCCACATGAATATCGTCATCCTCGCTGCCGGACAGGGCAAGCGCATGCATTCCAACCTGCCCAAGGTGCTGCACCCGCTGGCCGGCAAGGCGCTGGTCGCGCACGTGATCGACACGGCGCGCAGCCTGTCGCCGCAAAAGCTGTGCATAGTCTATGGGCACGGCGGCGAAGTCGTCCGAACGGCCCTCGCTGCGCCCGATCTTTCCTGGGCCTTGCAGGAGCCGCAACTCGGTACCGGCCATGCCGTTCGGCAGGCGCTGCCGCATCTCAGCGGTGACGGCACGACGCTGATCCTTTACGGCGACGTGCCGCTGATCCAGGCGGCGACCCTGCAGCGCCTGCTGCACGCCGCGCAGGAGTCGCTCGCCATTCTCACCGTCGATCTTGCCGACCCGACCGGCTATGGCCGCATCGTTCGCGACGCGGCGGGCGCGGTGACGCGCATCGTCGAGCAGAAGGATGCCGCCCCCGGCGAGCTGGCGATCCGCGAGGTCAATACCGGCATCATGGCGCTGCCGACGGCGCGTCTCGGGCAATGGCTGGCCGCGCTGTCGAACGACAACGCGCAGCAGGAGTATTACCTGACCGACATCGTCGGCATGGCGGTCGCCGCCGGCCTGCCGGTGCGCACCGCGCAGCCGCAGGGCGAATGGGAGGTGCTCGGCGTGAACAGTAAGGTGCAGCTCGCCGAGCTCGAGCGGGTCGCGCAGCGTCGTGTTGCCAACCAGCTGATGGAGCAGGGCGTACGCCTGGCCGATCCGGCGCGCCTCGACGTGCGCGGCGAGTTGTTGTGCGGGCGCGATGTCTTCATCGACGTGAACTGTGTCTTCGAGGGGAAGGTCGTGCTCGACGAAGCGGTCGAAATCGGCCCGAATTGCGTCCTGAAGAATGCCCGCATCGGCGCCGGTGCCCGGCTGGCCGCCTTTACCCATGTCGAGGATGCGGTGGTCGGACCGGACGGCGTAATCGGTCCGTTCGCCCGCCTGCGTCCGGGAACCGAGTTGGCGGCCGGCGTGCATATCGGCAACTTTGTCGAGATCAAGAACAGCCGGATCGCTGCGCAGTCGAAAGCCAATCATCTGGCCTATGTCGGCGATGCGATCGTCGGCAGCCGGGTTAACATCGGCGCCGGTACCATCACCTGCAATTACGATGGCGCCAACAAGTACCAGACGGTGATCGAGGACGACGCCTTCATCGGTTCCGATACGCAGCTGGTCGCCCCCGTCGTCGTCGGTCGCGGCGCGACGATCGGTGCCGGAACGACGCTGACCGGCAACGCACCGCCCGACATGCTGACCGTCTCGCGCCCCAAGCAGGTCTCCATTCCGGGCTGGAAGCGGCCTTTGAAGCAGTCGGGAGTGAAGAGTAAGGAGTGAGGAGGAAAACCGACAGGTTTTCCGGTCACGCTTCTACTCTTGACTCCTTACTCTTAACACCTCACGGAATCAAACCATGTGTGGCATCGTAGCCGCGGTCGCCGACCGCAATATCGTCCCGGTCCTGCTCGAAGGCTTGCGCAAGCTCGAATATCGCGGCTATGACTCGGCCGGCCTGGCGCTGATCAATGTCGACGGGCTGCAGCGCCTGCGCGCGGTCGGCCGCGTCGCCGAGCTCGGTGCGCAGGTCGATGC
>JBAQRB010000032.1:0-15756 GCA_049295655.1 Rhodocyclaceae bacterium | reverse complement strand
GCGTTGCGCCCGACGAGAAACAGCGCCGCGCCGCGTGCCGCCCACAGGCGAGCGCTCGCCTCGGCAATCGCCGAGGTCGCACCGATGATGAGAATTTTCTGCATGGAAGTGTCCGTAAAAAATGCTTCGTAAGCTACGGCGTTACCCGACGCCAGAAATCCGATGAAAATTTCGCGTCGACAAAGCCTGAAAACTCGTCAAGGCGCGGATAGCCGCGCCGGAAAAATTCGCCGTCCATGCGTGCATCCTTGGCCGCGTAAAGCCGGCCGCCGACCGCGCCGACGATGGCGTCGAGCCGGTCGAACAACGCCAGCGTCGCCTCGCCGCGATTCGGAAAATCGAGCGCCAGCGTCATTCCCGGCATCGGGAAGGACAGCAGGCCGGGGCTTTGCAAGTCGCCGAAGGCCTTCAGCACGGCAAGAAACGAGCCCTGACCGCTGCCCGCGATGCTGCGCAGGATTTCCGCCAGTGCGTCGTGTGCTCCGTTCGGCAGCGCGCACTGGTACTGGTAGAAGCCCTGCCGGCCGTAGAGCCGGTTCCAGTGCAGGATGCCGTCGAGCGGGTAGAAATACGGCGCGTAATGGGTCAGCGCCTTGGCCGGCAGCGGGCGGTGGTAGTAGGCGGCATTGAAGGCGCGCAGCGTCAGCGCGTTGATCGGCGAAATCGGCGGCGTCAGCGGAAAAGTCCGCGGCTTGCTGCCCGGCAGGGCGACATCGCCCGCATCGGCATGATCGCCGGCCATGAAGATGCCGCGCGGCGTGGCCGCCAGGCAGTCGATCCAGGCCACGGTGTATTCGTTGCGGGCGGCGGCGGCTGCGTCGAGCGCGAAGAATTCGCCGAGGCCGCTAAAGCGCGTGTTCTCGACGGCCATAGCGGGGCCCGGGATACGTTTGAGCGCGATCTCGGCCCAGGTGATCAGACCGGTCAGGCCGAGCCCTCCGATGCTCGCCGCGAACCAGTCGGCGTTCTCGGTCGCCGAACAGACGCGGCGCGAGCCGTCCGAACGCAGCAGCTCGAAGCGCAGCACATGGCGGCCAAAGGTCCCGGCGCCGTGGTGGTTCTTGCCATGCACGTCGTTGGCGATGGCGCCGCCGACGGTGACGAAGCGCGTTCCCGGCGTGACCGGCAGGAACCAGCCGCGCGGAACGAAAACGTCGAGGATGTCGGCGAGCAGCACGCCGGCTTCGCAGACGAGGCGTCCGTTTTCGGCGTCGAAGGAAATCAGGTGATCGAGCCCGCGCGTGTGCAGCAGCGTGCCGCCGCCGTTCAGGCAGACGTCGCCGTAGCTGCGCCCGTTGCCGTAGGGCAGCAGCGCCCCGTCGAGCGTCGGCAGGGCGGCGCTACGCTCGGCCAGCCGGCGCTCGGCGGCGGGTTCGGCCGGCAGATTGCCCCAGGCGGCCAGCGTCATCTCAACGCTGCCGTGCGAGGAAAGCCGCGCCGAGGCCGACGGCGAACCACAGCGTCGCCAGCCGGCAGATCAGCGTCGCGCTCACCGCCGCCGACTCGGGAAAGCCGTTCATGGCGAGCAGTCCGATCATCACCGCCTCGCTGCTTCCGAGCCCGCCGGGCAGGAAGGAGATGCCGCCGATCAGCATCGCGAAAGCGTAGATGAAGACGGCCGTCGTCAGCGGCAGCGGGTGGCCCAGTGCATCGAGCAGCCACCAGAAACCGACGCCCTCGGCAAGCCACGCAACGACGCCGAAAGCGAGCCCCATGCCCATCGCCGGCAGCGAAAAACAGCGGCGAAAATGCAGGACGATCTCGCACAGGCGGACGATCAGTTTTGCCCACTTCTGCGGCCGCAGCAGCGCCCAGCGCTCGATCGCGGCGATCAGCGCGCTCCATTGCACGAGGAGCAGCGCGGCGACGACAAAAGCGAGCGCCAGCCCGACCACCGGCCGCGCCGGGGCGTAGGACCAGAGGCCGATCGCGGCGAGGACGAGAATCGACAAGAGATCGCTGGCGCGCTCGGCGAAAAACGCCGCGAGACTCGCCGCCGACGGCACGCCGTGCGGCTTGAGCAGAACCGAGCGCAGGGTTTCGCCGAGCTTGCCGGGGCTGGTGGTCAGTGCGAAACCGGCAAAATAGGCATTCAGGTTGATCCGCCAGGCGACCGGCGCGTCGAGCAGCGCGAGATAACGGCTCCAGCGCACGAAACGCAGCAGGTAATTGGCCAGCGACAGGCCGAGCAGGCCGAGCAGGACCAGCGGTCCGACCTGCAGCACCGCCGCGACGACCTCGCGCCAACCGGCCCACAGCGACAGGCCGAGATAGCCGAGCGCGGCCAGCGCGACCGACCAGAGCACGGCCCGGTAGGTCGGGTTAGCGTAGCGTAACCCGACAATTGACTCACTCACGTCCAACTCCTTCAAAACCCATAACTCCCAGCCCCCAATCGGACGAGTAAACACCTGCTTCGACATACCGACGAAAACTGGAATACGGCCAATCGATCACCGATGCAACCAGCCCATGCTTCACCGGATTGAAATGAATGTATTCCACGTGCCGGATAAAATCAGTTTCATCACGCAGCATGTGTTCCCAATAACGATGCTGCCACAAAGCCTGCTCTCCCTTTGCCAAACGTGCGCAGTTCGGTGCAAGGCGTAAAGCTGGATCGCAATGCTTGGTAAACCACGTTTTAATCAACCGCCAGCGTGTCGAAAAATCGGCATCGTCAGGCGGCAAGGTCCAGATGCAATGGAGGTGGTCAGGCAGCACCACCATCGCATCCACCTCGAATGTGCGATTCAGACGAACCGCACGAAAAGCATTCCGCAATATTGCAACGGCCTCGGCAGCAGCGAATATTGGTCGCCGTTTTTCTGTCACCAAGGTAAAGAAATACGAAGCGCCGGGAACAAAAGCTCGTCGGTATTTCATCGGTTTTTGTCAGGTTATGCTGCGTTAAGGAGTCGAGCAAAAACAAACTGGAGATATACGCTTTTCGAATAATCGTGGGTCGGCTATGCATTCCCGATGGTCAGGTTAACGGCTTTATCGCGTCCCACGGGATTGTGGCCCAAGGCCAGGCTGCGCGCGCTTCGCGGCATAACCCGACTCTGGCTACTGCCAAGACAGATGTCGGGTTACGCTGCGCTAACCCGACCTACGCGATGATTCCCCCGCCCAGACAGACGCGGCTTTCATAGACGACGACCGACTGCCCCGGCGTCACGGCCCACTGCGGCTCGGCGAAGCGGATCAGGCACGAATCGGCATCGACGCGCTCGATCTCGCACGGCGCGTCGGCCTGCCGGTAGCGCGTCTTGGCCGTGTACACCCAGTGCGGATGCGGCGCCTTGCCGGAAACCCACGACAGCTGTTCGGCACTCAAATCATCGACGAGCAGCGCCGGATGATCGTGCCCCTGTACGACGTAGAGCACGTTGCTGGCCATGTCCTTCCTGGCGACGAACCACGCGTCGTGGTCGCCGCTCTCGCTGCCCTTGCCGCCCTTGACGCCGCCGATGTGCAGGCCCTTGCGCTGGCCGATCGTGTGAAAGGTCAGTCCGTCGTGCTCGCCGAGCACGCGTTCGTCGTCGAGGCAGCGGATCTCGCCCTGCTTCGGCGGCAGGTAGCGCATCAGGAATTCCTTGAACGGGCGCTCGCCGATGAAGCAGATGCCGGTCGAATCCTTCTTCAGTGCGACGTGCAGCCCGGCCGCCTCGGCCATCTTGCGCACGTCGCGCTTGTACAGGTCGGCGAGCGGAAAGAGCGTCTTCGAGAGCTGCTGCTGGTTCAGGCGATGCAGGAAATAGCTCTGGTCCTTGGTGCCGTCCTCGGCCTTGAGCAGTTGGAAGCCGCCCTCGCCATCGTTGGATTTGCGCACGCCGGCGTAGTGGCCGGTGGCGATCTTCTCGGCGCCGAGGCTGATCGCATGCTCGAGGAAGGCGCGGAACTTGATCTCCGAATTGCACAGCACGTCGGGGTTCGGCGTGCGGCCGGCCTGATATTCCTTGAGGAATTCGGCGAAGACGCGCTCCTTGTATTCCTTGGCGAAGTTCACCACCTCGACGTCGATGCCGATCCGGTCGGCGACGCTCATCACGTCGATCAGGTCCTGGCGCGACGAGCAGTATTCGTCGCTGTCGTCGTCCTCCCAGTTCTTCATGAACAGACCGATCACGTTCCAGCCCTGCTCCTTGAGCAACAAGGCGGCGACCGACGAATCGACGCCGCCGGACAAGCCGACAACGACTGTTTTGCCTTTATTTTCGTTCATCTTCGACATTCGGGCCCTCTCCCGCAAGCCAGTTCTCCAGCGGCATCACCACCGCCGGCTGACCGTTATCAACAAACCAGCTATCCACCACATAACGCCCGGCATCTTCCCCGGCCGCCTCGCCATTCCCGACTTCCTCAATCTGCGCCGAATAATGATCGAAGATCAAAAAATTCCTGCGCAACACCGGCGCCAGCACCCGATGAAAGCGCAGCCAGCCGTGCCGCTCGATCAACTGGAGCAGGCGGGTGCTGCTTGTCGAATGGTCGATGCAATCCATCCGTCCATGCACGGCCTCATCGGCCAGATTGCCGCCGCGATCGGCCGAAACCGGCGTCTGCAGCCCGGCCCAGCCAAGCATCCAGCCGATGGCGACGCCAAGCAGCGCGCGCTCGTGAACCGCGCTGCGCCCATCGCCGAGCAGATCCTGCACCCGGTGCAGCTGCGCATCGGAGTAGAGCACGTCGTCCTCCGACAGGCAGCCGTAGTTGTAACAGATACTGACCGCCTCATTGGCCGAGGCAGCGGCCGCAAGAAGCAGCAGCAGCGCGGCCAGCCACCTCATGCGTAATGGGTCAGCAGGTCGAGCGGGTAACGCTTGCCGGCCAGATAATCCTCGATGCAGCGCAAAATCAGCGGGCTGCGATGGTGCGGCGCCAGCGCGCGGATTTCGTCAAGCACCAGCCAGCGGGCGGCAATGATGCCTTCGTCGAGCTCGCGCAAGGGATCGTGGCCGGTGATCTGCCCGGCAAAGGCAAAGCGCAGGTAGGTCAGATCCTTGGCCTCGTTGCGCCAGTTGTAAATGCCGACCAGATGCTGCGGAACGAAAGTGTAGGCGCTCTCCTCGAGCGTCTCGCGCGCCGCGGCTTCGATCAGCGACTCGTGACGTTCGAGATGACCGGCCGGCTGATTGAAGCGGATACCGTCGGCGGTCTCCTCTTCGACCAGCAAAAACTTGCCGTCGCGCTCAATCACGGCGGCGACGGTGACATTGGGTTTCCAGACCATTTGGCTTGACCTTGGCGGCGGGACAAAACGCCTATTTTACCGCCAACCGGAGGCCGGATCGGCCAGAAATCGGCTAGAATTCCGCCTCTTGAACAGTTAAATCCGATACATGAAGACAGGCCTGCCGACCTGTTCTCATGTGCAATTCCACCCTGTCACTCCGGACTTCCATCTCAGATCGCAAGGTTCCGCATCATGACCGACAACACGAAAAAAACAGTAGAAGTGACCGCACACGACCTGCCACTGCACTGCCCGATGCCGGGTACACCGCTCTGGTCGAGCCACCCGCGCGTCTTTCTCGACGTCGCGCACGGCGGCGAAGCCGTTTGCCCCTACTGCAGCGCGCACTACGTCTTCAAGGGCGAGTTGCCCAAGGGGCATTGAGACGGTTGAGAGAAGAGGGGGATACGTGAGGAGCAAAAGCAAGGAAACCGGAGAGACGGTCGCCACCCCTCACTCCTCACTCCTCACTCCTCACGGCCTCAAAGCCCTGATCGTCGCCCCGGCCTGGATCGGCGACGCCGTGCTGGCGCAACCGCTGTTCCACCGGCTGCAGGAACGCCTGCCGGGGATACGGATCGACGCGCTGGCGCCACGCTGGGTCGCCCCGGTGCTCGAACGGATGCCGGAAATCAGCCGTGTCATCGACAACCCCTTCGCGCACGGCGAACTCGCGCTGCGCGCCCGCTACCGCCTGGCGCGCCGACTTGCCGGCGCCGGCTATACGCACGCCTACATCCTGCCCAATTCGATCAAGTCGGCGCTGATTCCCTTCTTCGCGGGCATTCCCGAACGCGTCGGCTTCACCGGCGAATCGCGCTACGGCCTGATCAACCGCCGCCATACGCTCGACAAAACGGCCTTGCCCAAGATGATCGACCGCTTTGCGCAGTTGGCCGAAATGCCCGGCGCACCGCTGCCGCAGCCCCTGCCGTCGCCAGCCATCGTATCGACCGCTACGCAGCAAGCCGCCACGCTGGGCGCGCTCGGACTCGAAGCCGCGCAGAAACTCGCCGTCTTTTGCCCCGGTGCCGAATACGGCCCGGCCAAGCGCTGGCCGGCACGCCATTTTGCGACCCTGGCCGGGGAACTGATCGAGCGTGGCTACACGGTCTGGCTGCTCGGCTCGGCCAAGGACCGGATGATCGGGGATGAAATCCTCGCGGCAGCCGCGCCAGGATCCGCCTTGCGCAATCTCTGCGGCAGCACGACGCTGAGCCAGGCCATCGACCTGATCGCCAGCGCCGAATTCGTCGTCTGCAACGACTCCGGACTGATGCACGTTGCCGCCGCGCTCGACCGCCCGCTCGTCGCACTTTACGGATCGTCCTCGCCCGCTTTCACGCCGCCGCTTGCGCAGCGCGCACGGATCGTCAGCCTCGACCTTCCCTGCAGCCCCTGCTTCAAGCGGGAATGCCCGCTGGGCCATCTCGACTGCCTGAACAAGCTCGATGCGGGACGGGTACTCGCCGCCTGCCTGGCGAAAGGAGCCGCATGAGCAGCAATTTCGCCAGCGCCGAGGACGCCGAAAATGCCTTCTACGAGGCCATCGCGCGCGCCGACATCGAAGCGCTGATCAACGTCTGGGCCGATGACGAGGAAATCGTCTGCATCCACCCGACCGGCCAGCGCCTGTGCGGCGCCGCCGCCATCCGCGAGAGCTGGAGCGCCATCTTCGCCAGCAATCCGCAACTGACCGTGCGCATCACGCACGGCGTGCGCTGGAACGGCATGCTGCTCGCCGTGCACAACGTCGTCGAAACCCTCTACCTCGGCGACGAACCGACGCCGCACGGGCCGATGCTGTCGACCAACGTCTTCCAGCGCGGCGCCAGCGGCTGGCGGCTGCTCTCGCATCACACGTCGACCGCCGCCGACACCTCGGCGACTGCGGAAGCCGACGAGCGCAGCGACGGCGCCCGGCGCACCCTGCACTGATCCGTGCCGTGCGCGGCTTTCTTGCCTGGATAGCCGAATGACCCTGTCGATTTCTCCGAAAAGCCGCAGTGCGCCTTACCCATGCGGGAGAATGATATGCTGAACGGCTCGATGCAATGCTTCCGCTGGAACCGATAAAGAACACCAACAACCATCTTTCAGAACGAGGTTTCCGATGACCCACCCAGCCGCCCCCCTGCCCGCCGAAATCTTCAAGGCTTACGACATTCGCGGCATCGTCGGCAAGACGCTCACCGCCGACATCGTGCGCCGCATCGGTCACGGACTCGGCTCGCTGGCGCACGAGCGCGGGCAAAGCGCGATCGCCGTCGGGCGCGACGGGCGACTTTCCGGACCTGAATTTGCCAAGGCGCTGGCCGAGGGCATCTGCGCCGCCGGGATCGACGTGATCGACGTCGGCTGCGTGCCGACCCCGGTCACCTATTTCGCCGCGCACCACCTCGCCTGCCACAGCTGCGTCTCGATCACCGGCAGCCACAATCCGCCGGACTACAACGGCCTGAAGATGGTGATCGGCGGCGAGACGCTGGCCGGCGCAACGATCCAGGCCCTGCGGCAGCGCATCGAAAGCGGGCAACTGCTCACCGGCCAGGGCCGGGTCACCCACGCCGACGTACGCACGGCCTATCTCGAACGCATCCTGGCCGACGTCAAACTGGCGCGCCCGATGAAGATCGTCATTGATGCCGGCAACGGCGTCGCCGGCGGCATCGCGCCGGAACTCTTCCGCCGGCTCGGCTGCGAGTTGACCGAATTGTTCTGCGAAGTCGATGGCAACTTCCCGAACCATCACCCCGACCCGTCCAAGCCCGAGAACCTGCAGGACGTGATTGCTGCTCTCAAAAACACCGACGCCGAACTGGGCCTCGCCTTCGACGGCGACGGCGACCGCCTCGGCGTCGTGACCAAGGACGGCGAGATCATCTATCCGGACCGCCAGCTGATGCTGTTCGCCGCCGACGTGCTGGCGCGCTGCCCCGGCCAGCAGATCATCTACGACGTCAAATGCACGCGCCTGCTCGCGCCGTGGATTCGCCAGCATGGCGGCGAGCCACTGATGTGGATGACCGGCCATGCGCTGATCAAGGCCAAGCTCAAGGAAACCGGCGCCCCGCTGGCCGGCGAGATGAGCGGCCACGTCTTCTTCAAGGAGCGCTGGTTCGGCTTCGACGACGGTCTCTACGCCGGCGTTCGCCTGCTCGAAATCCTGTCGCGCTCAAGCGACCCGAGCGCGACGCTCAAGGCGCTGCCCAACAGCAGCTCGACGCCCGAACTGAACATCAAGATGAACGAAGGCGAACCGTTCGTCCTGCTCGACGACCTGCGCCGCGATGCGCGCTTCGAAGGCGCCCGCGAGATCATCACGATCGACGGCCTGCGCGTCGAATACGAAGACGGTTTCGGACTCGCCCGCCCGTCGAATACGACACCAGTGGTCGTCCTGCGTTTCGAGGCGGACAACCCGGCGGCCCTCGAACGCATCCAGGCCGATTTCCGCCGCGTATTGAATGGCGTACGCCCCGATCTCGCACTCCCCTTCTGATCCCAGCTTAGACAGATGAACGACAGCGATAGCCCCCAGGTATTCATCGGCCGCCAGCCGATTCTCGGCCGCGACCTGCAGTTGTACGCCTACGAACTGCTCTTTCGCAACGGTCCGCCGAGCAGCGGCAATCGCGCCGACATTCTCGACGCCACGCAGGCGACGGCAACCGTCGTCGCCAACGCCTTCACCGAGTTTTCGGTCAGCGATGCCCTGGGGCCTTATCGCGGATTCATCAACGTCGACCACGAGTTTCTGTTCAGCGACGTGCTCGAGGTCTTGCCGAAGCAGACAGTGGTCCTTGAACTGCTCGAAACGATAGCACCGACGCCGGACGTTCTCGAACGCTGCCGGCAACTGCGCGCCCGGGGATTCACGCTGGCCGCCGACGACGTCGTCGAAACCAGCGAGCAGCACATGAAACTGCTGGAACACACCGAGATCGTCAAGATCGACATCCAGGACATCGACCCGGCGCGGCTGCACGCGCTGGTGGCCCAGCTCAAGCCGCTGGGCAAGAAACTCGTTGCCGAAAAGGTCGAAACCAGCGAGCAGATCGAGCGCTGCCAGCGCCTCGATTTCGACCTGTTCCAAGGCTATTTTTTCGCCAAGCCGACGATCATCGCCGGCAAGAAACTCAATCCGTCACAGATCACGCTGACGCGCCTGCTCGGGCTGCTGATCGCCGACGCCGAAACCAGCGAAGTCGAGCGCGCCTTCAAACAGGAGCCGGGGCTGACCGTCAACATGCTGCGCCTGACCAACTCGGTCGGCTGCGGCATGGCGACCCGGATCACCTCGCTGCGTCACGCGATCACCGTGCTCGGCCGCCGCCAGCTGCAACGCTGGGTGCAGCTGCTGATCTACACCAGCCCGAAGGGCGACAGCGCGACGGTTAACCCCTTGCTGCAGCTCGCCGCCACCCGCGGCCGGCTGATGGAGTTGCTCGCCGAGCGTCTGCAGCAAAGGAACCGGGAGTTTGCCGATCACGCGTTCATGGTCGGCATCATGTCGCTGATGTCCGCGCTGCTCGGCGTCGAAACGGCCGAAATCCTCGACCATCTGCCGGTCGCCCCCCGCGTCAAGGAAGCATTGACCGATTACAGCGGCCAGCTCGGCGAATTGCTGCATCTGGTCGAGGCCACCGAACAGACCGAACCGGCCGCCACCGAAGAGGCGCTGGAGAAGCTGTCGGGCGGCTACGCGCTCAGCGCACAGTTCATCAGCCTTTCGATCAGCCGGGCGCTGACCTGGGCCAACAATCTGGCGACCGAAGCGGAATAAAAAAATGGGCCAGTAGCACTGACCCATTTTTCTGCTGCCAATCAGGTAAAGCTACCCGACACGCACTACAGCCGCTGCTCGACCCAGGCGACCACCGAAGCCAGCGCCGCCGGCAGGTTTTCCGGCTGCGTGCCGCCGGCCTGCGCCATGTCCGGCCGGCCGCCGCCCTTGCCGCCGACCTGCTGGGCGACCAGGTTGACGAGTTCGCCGGCCTTCACCTTGCCGACGAGATCCGGCGTCACACCGGCAATCAGCGTCACCTTGCCGTCGGCGACCGAGCCGAGAACGATCGCCGCGCTGCCCAGCTTGTCGCGCAGCTTGTCCATCGTCTCGCGCAGCGCGGTGACGTCGGCGCCTTCCATGATCGCGGCGAGCACTTTCGCGCCCTTCACTTCCTGCGCCTGCGACGAAAGATCGTCGCCCTGGCTGGCGGCGAGCTTCGATTTCAGGCGCGCCAGCTCCTTTTCCAGCGCACGCACGTGGTCGAGCACCTGCGCGATCTTGGCCGGCACTTCGGCGAGCGGCGCCTTGAAGGCGGCGGCGGCTTCGCCGAGCATCGCCTGCTGCTGCTGCACCAGCGCCAGCGCGTTGTCGCCGGTCAGCGCCTCGACGCGCCGCACGCCGGCAGCCACACCGCTCTCGGCAACGATCTTGAACAGCCCGATGTCGCCGGTCCGCGTCACATGCACGCCGCCGCACAGCTCCTTCGACGAACCGATGGTCAGCACGCGCACCTCGTCGCCGTACTTCTCGCCGAACAGCATCATCGCGCCGGATTTCTGCGCGTCGTCGATGCCCATGACGCGTGCTTCGGCAGCCGCGTTGGCAAGAATCTCGGCATTGACGATGGCTTCGACGCGGCGGATTTCGTCGGCGCTCATTGCGGCATTGTGCGCAAAGTCGAAACGCGTCTTGTCCGGATCGACCTGCGATCCCTTCTGCTGCACGTGAGCGCCGAGCACCTCGCGCAGCGCCTTGTGCATCAGGTGCGTCGCCGAGTGGTTGCGCACCGTGCGCGCGCGCGCCTGGCTATCGACCCTGGCGGTGACGCCGTTGCCGACGCTGAGCGTTCCCGTCCTGACAACACCCTGATGGCCGAAAACGGTGGCCTGGATTTTCTGCGTGTCCTCGACGGCGAAGATGCCATGCACCGACTGCAGCACGCCGCGGTCGCCGACCTGACCGCCGGATTCGGCGTAGAACGGCGTGTTGTCGAGGACGACGACGCCCAGGTCGCCCTCCTTCAGTTCATTGACCGGGCTGCCGTCGCGGTACAGCGCCAGCACGTTGCCCTTGAATTCGAGCGTCTCGTAGCCGTGGAAAGCTGTCGCCGGGCCGTCGTAGTCGAGCGCGGCGGCCATCTTGAACTTGCCGGCGGCACGCGCCTGCTCCTTCTGCTGCGCCATCGCCGCGTCGAACGCGGCGCTGTCGACGCCGACGCCGCGCTCGCGGCAGACGTCGGCAGTCAGGTCGAGCGGGAAGCCGAAGGTGTCGTGCAGCTTGAATGCCGTGGCGCCGTTGAAAACACCACACTGCGCGCCCTTGCCGCCCATCGCTGCAAGCTCGCCCTCGAGGATCGCCATGCCGTGCTCGATGGTCGTGAAGAAGCGTTCCTCCTCCTGCTTCAGCACCTCGGTCACCCGCGTCTGCCCGCTGACCAACTCGGGATAGGCCTCGCCCATTTCGGCAACGAGGTCGGGAACCATCTTGTGGAAGAAGGCGGCGCGCGCGCCGAGCTTGTAGCCATGGCGGATGGCGCGGCGGATGATGCGGCGCAGGACGTAGCCGCGCCCCTCGTTGCCGGGAATGACGCCGTCGGCGATCAGGAACGAGCAGGCACGGATGTGGTCGGCGAGCACCTTGAGCGACGGGCTGGAAAGGTCGGCACACGCCGTTTCGCGCGCCGCGGCGGCGATCAGGCGGACGAAGAGGTCGATCTCGTAGTTGGCGTGCACGTGCTGCAGCACGGCGGAGATGCGCTCCAGCCCCATGCCGGTATCGACCGACGGCTTGGGCAGCGGGTGCATGACGCCGGCTTCGTCGCGGTTGAACTGCATGAAGACGTTGTTCCAGATCTCGATGAAACGGTCGCCGTCCTCGTCGGGCGATCCCGGCGGGCCACCCGGAATGTGCTCGCCATGGTCGTAAAAAATCTCCGTGCAGGGGCCGCAAGGTCCTGTATCACCCATCATCCAGAAGTTGTCGGAAGCGTAGCGCGCGCCCTTGTTGTCGCCGATGCGGATGACGCGCTCGGCCGGAACGCCGATTTCCCGCGTCCAGATGTCGTAGGCTTCGTCGTCCTCGGCATAAACCGTGATCGTCAGCTTGTCGGCCGGCAGCTTGTAGACATGGACCAGCAGTTCCCAGGCGTAGCCGATCGCCTCGCGCTTGAAATAATCGCCGAACGAGAAGTTGCCGAGCATCTCGAAGAAGGTGTGGTGACGCGCTGTGTAACCGACGTTCTCGAGGTCGTTGTGCTTGCCGCCGGCGCGCACGCATTTCTGCGACGTCGTGGCGCGCTGGTACGGGCGCTTGTCGAAACCGAGGAAAACGTCCTTGAACTGGTTCATCCCGGCGTTGGTGAACAAGAGCGTCGGGTCCTCGTGCGGAACGAGCGAACTGGAAGCCACGATCTGGTGGCCCTTGGATTCGAAGAACTTGAGGAACTTCTCGCGGATTTCGGCGCTTTTCATCGTATCTGGTCCCGAAAAATGGGCTTATTCAAAGAGTTGCGATTTTAGCATCGAATCGGCCGCCAAGCAGCGGCCAAGATCGCCGCAGGCGTATTGCCCGGCGTATCCGCTGCCACTAGAATGGCCGGAAAAAACGCGTCAAGAACACCAAAGGAAAAAATGAAAGCGGAACGCGCGCGCATCGACCGCTCGGCCATCGCCCTGCAACCGCGACGCTGGATGGCCTGGACCGTCCTGCTGGGTGGACTCGCACTGACCGTGCTGAGCTGGCGGGTCAGCGTCGGCAATACCGAGCGGCTGGCGCAAAGCCACTTCGACGCGCGTGCCGACGAGTTGCACGCCGCCATCCAGTCGCGCCTGGTTGCCTACGCACAAGTGCTGCGCGGCGGGCGCGCCTACATCGGCAGCACCGGCCACCCGAACCGGGCGCAATGGGCCCGGCTGTACGAATCGCTGAACATCAGCGAAAACTATCCCGGCATGACCGGCATCGTGTACATCCGCGCCACCCCGGCAACCGAACGCGATGCCGCACTCAAACGCATCCGCCGGGACGAGCCGGACTATGCCGTTCGTCCGCCCGGCGAGCGCTCCTACTACACCCTGGTCACCACCGTCGAACCGCGCACGCCGTCCAATCTGAAGGTGATCGGCTCGGACAGCTGGTCGTCCCCGGAACGCCGGCAGATTCTCAAGAGCGCGCGCGACAGCGGCGAGAACCGCGTCACCGGCAAGCTCAACCTGGTCATCGACGATCCGGAAAAACCGACGCCGGCCTTCCTCATGTACCAGGCCGTCTATCGGCAGGGACAATTCCCCGACAACATCGAAGAACGCCGCCAGCAGCTGCTTGGCTTCATCACCGCCGGTTTTCGCATCGAAGCCCTGATGCGCGGCACGCTGGGCGACATTCCGCAGGACGTGGCGCTGCGTGTCTACGACAGCGAAACGCCCGATAAAGCCCGCCTTTTCCACGACAGCCACAGTGCATACGATTTCAGACAGGCCGGCTTCCAGCGACAACGCACGCTGAGCGTCGGCGGGCGCACCTGGGCGATCGAGTTCGCCAGCCTGCCGGCTTTCGAGGCCGAAGTGCGCCATCGCGACCAGACCGGCCGACTGCTCGGCGGCGGCGTACTGGCCAGCCTGCTGCTCTTCGCCATTGTCTGGTCGCTGGCCGGCACCCGCGCCCGCGCCGTCCATCTGGCGGAACAGATGACGCACTCGCTGCGCAACAGCAAGGCGAGGATGCGCGAGCTGTTCGCCCAGGCGCCGGTCGGCATCTGGATGATCGACAAGGAAGGCTGCATCATCGACTGCAACGACAAATTCGCCGAATACATCGGCGCCAGCCGGGAAAAGATCCTCGGCTTCAACATGCTGAAGAGTGCGCGCGACCCGGTGCTGGTCGAGCCGATCCAGCGTGCGCTGCGCGGCGAAACGGTTTCGCTGGAAACCCCCTACACCTCGACCAACGGCAACCGGAGTTCCTGGTACCAGCATCACTTCCAGCCGGTCACCATCGACGGCAAGTTCTCCTATCTGCTCGCGTTCATCGAAGACATCAGCGTCCGCAAGATGGCCGAGGCGCACGTCGATTACCTGGCCCACCACGACCCGCTGACCGGACTGGCCAACCGGGTGCTGCTCAAGGACCGGCTCAGGCTCGCGGTCGCCAACAGCGCGCGCAGCGGCAAAAAACTCGCGCTGTGCTTCATCGACCTCGACCACTTCAAGAACGTCAATGACTCGGTCGGCCACACGCTGGGCGATACGCTGCTGGTGACCATTGCCAAACGCCTGCAGGCTTGCATCCGCGAGTCGGACACGCTGGCGCGGATCGGCGGCGACGAGTTCGTCATCCTGCTCGGAAATATCGGCGATTCGTCCGACTGCGTGCTGGTCGCCGAAAAGGTGATCAAGGCGACCGCCCGCCCGGTCTCGCTCGAAGCACAGGCTTTCGGCGTCACCGCCTCGATCGGCATCGCCCTCTATCCCGACGACGGCGACGATGCCGAGACCCTGACGCGCAATGCCGACCTCGCGATGTATCAGGCGAAAGAGCGCGGGCGCAACAATTACCAGTTCTTCGCCGCCGAAATGAACAGCCGCGCGCAGGAATTGCAGGCCATGGAAGCCGCCCTGCGCGTGGCGATCGAAGGCGACCAGCTGCGCCTGCACTTCCAGCCGCAGGTCGACGCCCACGACGGCCGGATCATCGGCGCCGAAGCGCTGGTGCGCTGGCAGCACCCGGAACAGGGGCTGGTGCCGCCGATCCGCTTCATTCCGCTGGCCGAGGAACGCGGACTGATCGGACTGATCGGCGACTGGGTCCTGCGCACGGCCTGCCGCGAAGCGCGGTCCTGGCAACAGGCCGGCTTTGCACCGCTGCCGGTGGCCGTCAATATCTCGGCATTGCAGTTCAAGCGCGGCCAGCTGCACGCCAGCGTACTCAATGCACTCGGCGAATCCGGTCTGGACCCGCACTATCTGGTCCTCGAAATCACCGAAAGTGCGCTGATGGAAGACATCGAACCGGCCATTGCGCTCCTCTCGGAACTCAGGGCCATGGGCATCGCCATCGAGATTGACGACTTCGGGACCGGCTATTCGTCGCTCGCCTACCTGAAGCGATTGCCCATCCACCGCCTGAAGATCGACCAGTCCTTCGTGCGCGGCATTCCCGGCGACCGCGACGACGTGGCGATTGTCAGCGCCGTGATCAGCCTGGCCAACAGCCTCAATCTGACGACCATCGCCGAAGGGGTGGAAACCGCCGAACAGGCGCAGCACCTGATCCGACTCGGCTGCCTCGCGATGCAGGGCTACCACTACGCCCGACCGCTGCCGGGCAATGAATTCGCGGCACTTCTCGCCGTTGGCCGGATCGTCCCGCCGGCTCAGCCCTTGACGCATAGGGTTACACACAACTCATTTTGCATTAACAAGTGCCTGCATGTGCTCGATTCCCTCGACGAAATCCCTGACGCGCTGGAAGCCGAGCCAAAGGGTTTTCACGCCAGGTTCGCCGTCGCTCT
>JBAQRB010000031.1:0-5602 GCA_049295655.1 Rhodocyclaceae bacterium | reverse complement strand
CATGAACAAGGACAACAACCTCTACTACTGCGAGCTGATCGAAGCGACCAACCCCTGCGCCGAACAGCCGCTGCCGCCCTACGGCTGCTGCTGCCTGGGCTCGATCAACCTGACCATCTTCGTCAAGAACGCCTTCTCCGACCGCGCTGAATTCGACTTCGCCGCCTTTGCCGAAGTGATCGAGGTCTCGACGCGCATGCTCGACAATGTGCTCGACGTCACCGCCTGGCCGCTCGACCGCCAGCGTCAGGAAGCCGCCAACAAGCGCCGCGTCGGCTTGGGCTTCACCGGCCTCGGCGATGCGCTGTGCATGCTCGGCCTGCGCTACGACCGCCCGGAAGCCACGGCGATGGCCGCGCGCATTTCCGAACACATGCGCGACACCGCCTACCTCGCCTCGGTCGAACTGGCCAAGGAACGCGGCGCCTTCCCGCTGTTCAACGCCGAACTCTACCTCTCGGGCGGCAACTTCGCCTCGCGCCTGCCGGCCGAAGTGAAGAGCGAAATCCGCAAGCACGGCCTGCGCAACTCGCACCTCCTGTCGATCGCGCCGACCGGCACCATCTCGCTGGCCTTCGCCGACAACGCCAGCAACGGCATCGAACCGCCGTTCTCGTGGACCTACAACCGCAAGAAGCGCATGCAGGACGGCTCGCTCAAGGAATACGCCGTCGAGGACTACGCCTGGCGCCTCTACAAGCACCTCGGCGGCAACGTCGAGAAGCTGCCCGACTACTTCGTCACGGCGCTTGAAATCTCGGCGCAGGCGCACAAGAACATGGTTGCCGCCGTCGCCCCGTACATCGACACGTCGATCTCGAAGACGGTGAACGTCCCGGCCGACTACCCCTACGAGGAATTTCAGGACCTCTACATGAGCGCCTGGAAAGCCGGCCTCAAGGGCCTCGCCACCTACCGCCCGAACAGCGTGCTCGGCTCCGTCCTCTCGGTCGAACCGAGCAAGGCGGCGACCAAGGCCGAAACCGACGCCAAGACGCCGCAGGACTTCGTCAGCGGCGACGCCAACCGCCGCCTGTCGATCAAGAACCTGCCGGCGCCGGTGCTCTCCAGCCTGCGCTGGCCCGGCCGCCCGAACCTGCCGGAAGGCAACATGGCGTGGACCTACATGATCGAACAGGACATGGGCAAGTTCGCCCTGTTCGTCGGCCACGTCGAGCAGGAAGGCCGCGCCTGGCCGTTCGAAGCCTGGGTCAACGGCCCGGCGCAGCCGCGCGGCCTCGGCGCCGTCGCCAAGACGCTGTCGATGGACATGCGCGCCAACGACCACGCCTGGCTCGCGCTCAAGCTCGAATCGCTGGCCAAGACGCCGAACGGCGAAGGCTTCGACATGGCCTTCCCGCCCCATGGCGAAAAGAAGCGCATGCCGTCAATCGTCTCGGCGATGGCGCAGCTGATCCAGTTCCGCGTCGAACAGATCGGCGCCTTCAAGCACGAAGGTCCGACGCCGGTGCTCGACGCGATGTTCAGCCGCAAGGAGCCAAAGACCGGCACCGACGGCACGCTGTCCTGGACCGTCGACATCTTCAACCCGGCGACCGGCGAAGACTTCGTCCTCGGCCTGAAAGAAATCACCCTGCCCGACGGCGTCACCCGCCCCTACTCGGTCTGGCTCTCGGGCAACTACCCGCGCGCGCTCGACGGCCTGACCAAGCTCCTCTCGCTCGACATGCGCGTGCTCGACCCGGCGTGGATCGGCATGAAGCTCAGGAAGCTGCTCGACTACCCCGAACCGCTCGGCGACTTCATGGCCTTCGTCCCCGGCACACGCCGCCAGACCAACTACCCGTCGACGGTCGCCTACCTCGCGCAACTGATGATCCACCGCTACGCGATGCTCGGCATCCTCGACGAAACCGGCCTGCCGCTGCAGCAGATGGGCATCCTCGAAACCCCGGCCGGCAGCACCGCCGCCAAGCCGACCGCCGGCAAGCTGTGCGGCGAATGCGGGAACCACACGATGATCCGCAAGGATGGGTGTGATTTCTGTACGGCGTGCGGAGCGGTGGGGACTTGCGGCTGAGGAGAACGTAGTGCCATGAAAACAGCCCGCTTCAGCGGGCTGTCAGCTAACGAAAACCCTGTCTTTTTACGAAGACGGGGTTTTTCGTTTTCCAGGGAGCGTTAGCGTAACACCAACCAGATTGTGAACGCTCGACACGGCATGGCCGCTCCAAAACGAATACGAAGCTGACCCTTTTGCACCGCTTTCATAGTCGCAGGGAGTTATGCAGCTAAATATGCGGCCACAGTCGCCTTGAGTTTTTCCGCATGGGTGTATAGATCATCGAGATCAGCAAGCAGAACCTTCTCTTCATCTTTGCCGTTCATAACCCCTAGAGCAAGCTTCTCGGTGTTGTTGAAGCGCAGGCGGCAAATAGGTTTCCGGTTATTGTCATCAAATAAAATGGCGCAGTAACTCTGAGCATCGCGTATGAAGACCCGGCGCGACGGGACAACATCGCGCAAGATGGATCGAACGATGTGGAAGCCTTCTAGTTCTTCAGCACTGGTTACGATTACGGAGGTGTCGCCGGACTCGTTGCCAGATTCTGCCTTACTTGGTTCTGCAATTTCAGGAACTCTCGCGTCCGGTGTCATAGCCACGCGCAGGCGATCATTGATCCGGTCACCAATCAACTGCTTGAAAGCCCGCTTCGTAATCTGTGTGAATTGTTCCTTTACCACCGGGGTAAATCGCTTCCCTCCAAGCAGATCAGCGGAAACTAGGCGAACAAATTCTTCGGATGGGGTCAACATCCAATCAGCAAGCAGGTTCTGAATTGCTCTTGTGTATTTCAGATCGTTCGCTGTAGTCAGGATGCTGTCTAGGTCGAACGCTACCTTGGCGAACTTCTTAAGTTCCTCAATATCCTGTTCCTTAAAATCCAGCATATTGAATTCTAGGAATGGCTTCTCGTCCATCTTGTTGGGCTGATCAAGATCGGTGAAAAATCGATAAACCAAGCCATTGGTAAGAACGCCGAAGCGTGCCTCGGTTACGTGAAAGTAGCGAAATAGCTGAGATGCATGATTGATGGACAAGTCGGCCCCGCACTTTTTGCACTCAAACAGGATAATTGGTTTCCCATCCTTGAGGATCGCGTAATCAACCTTCTCACCCTTTTTCGTACCGACATCAGCGACCAGTTCGGGGGTAACTTCCAATGGGTCGAATACGTTATAACCGAGCGCCTGAATGAACGGCATGACCATGGCGTTCTTAGTGGCTTCTTCCGTCTGAATCATGTCTTTGGTGGCACTCACTCGGGATGCCAAAGCACGAAGTTGGTCAATAAAATCCATGTCAATGCCCTTAGGTTATGAACTTTGTATATAAAAAATAAATCATAACCCCTTTCGCGCCAATGTTCATCCAACCTGCAATCAAAGGAGTCTGCGTCACATCGAAATCTGCCGGCTGACTCTCACAGCAACAGCCAGAAAAGAAATGCCCAACGGCAGAAGTTACCGTAGCTGTAGCAGATGGAGGGCTTCCAGCGAAGCGATAGCGCAATGCGGTCACGGCCAATTTCAAAACAAAATTTCATAGTAATTCTCCGGCTCCGGCTTAAGGTTTCGCCCATCCTGGCAGCTCAACGGATGCAAACAAAGACATTCTGGTTGTAGGGCAGCGTTCTACAACCAGAAGCTATTTTGCTAAAAAGCAACCGACCTATGTGTCAGGCTTCGAGGGTGTTTTCAGGATGGGCTGCATTTTTTCTTGCGGTTTTCCGTACCGGTACGGAAAACCGCCCCAAGTACAGCACCCCCCTCGGGACTTTGCTACACTTGTATAGCAAACCAATCAAAGGAGGCTGACATGCTTGCAATCCGACTCCCGGAAGATATTGAAAACCGCCTTGGCGCGCTGGCGAAAGCTACCGGCAGGACCAAGACTTTTTACGTTCGCGAAGCGATCGTCGAGCACCTGAATAACTTGGAAGACCTGTACCTGGCCGAGCAGCGGTTGATCGACCAGCGCGCCGGCAAGACACAGGCTGTGCCGCTTGACGAAGTGATGCAGCGCTATGGCGTGGAAGGTTGAGCTGGACCCCGCCGCCGTGCGGGAATTGGACAAGCTCGACCCGCCGGTGGCGCGGCGCATCCTGTCGTTTTTGCATGGCCGCCTCGCCGTGCTCGACGATCCGCGCAGCATCGGCGAGGCGCTCAAGGGGTCGAAGCTGGGCGAATTCTGGAAGTATCGGGTGGGCGATCACCGGATCATCGCCAGCATCGAGGATGGCCGGCTGCGCGTCCTGGTCCTACGGATCGGGAACCGGCGCGAGGTCTACCGGGGCTGATGCCGCCCACGCAGTTTTTTAGCGATCAAAGGAAATCGGCGTCACATTGAAATTTGCAGAGGTCGCTTGGCGGAGAGCCGCAACAAGCATTTTTGAAGAGTGGCGTATCTATTGGCCTGCAGGCCGATCAACAGCGAGACCGCTTGCAAGTATCCGCTCGTTTTGCAGCGGCAAGCCCGGAGCAAGTGGATAGCCGCTTGCAGCCCAATGGTCGTCGTATTCAAACGACCAGATGCCGCTGTTTTCAAAAAGGCGGCCGACCCGTTCCTGTTCGATCAGGATATCCAGCTCGCGACTCATGGCGTGACCCGTGTCCGGCGCGGTTTCTTCTGCTCAGGCGAAATCTTGATTGGTCCGATGCTGGGCGGCGTAGAGACGTAAAGCTCCAATCCCAGTTCGTCGAGAATGGTGAAGAGCGTCGCGATCGCCTTGGTCGGCCTCCCCTGCTCCAGCCGACGAAGAGAAACAGACGTCGTGTCGGCCAGCGCAGCCATGTCCGCCGCCGGAATATGCGACGCCGTGCGCGACTCGCGGAGAACAATCCCCAAATCCAAAGGTGAAGTGATTTTGATCATGGCGGCGGACCGTATAGAAAGTTTTGTTTCTATTTTAGCCCCATGCAGCGTCTATTGGAAGCTATCGAAAGATATCTTTTCTTACGTGCATAATGTGAGCTTCGGGTTACCTATCGATAGTTTTCGTTCCATGATGCACCGCCGAACTGAGTAGGGTTCACCGGAGCCTCGAACTGCCGAGAAGCACGGTTTTTCCACCGGGAAAATCCGATAATAGCGGCCAATCGTTTTTGATTCGTTTTGAACGCTATTTTGGGATTCCCGCATGGAAATTAAGGTCAATTTTCTCGACAAGCTTCGGCTTGAGGCCAAGTTCGATGACTTCACGGTCATCTCCGATCAGCCAATCCGCTACAAGGGCGATGGCTCGGCGCCGGGGCCGTTCGATTACTTTCTGGCTTCATCGGCTTTGTGTGCGGCTTACTTCGTGAAGCTGTACTGCGAAACTCGGAATATTCCTACCGATAACATCCGTCTGTCGCAGAACAACATTGTCGATCCGGAAAACCGCTATCAGCAGACTTTCAAGATCCAGGTCGAGCTGCCGGCGGATATCTCGGCCAAGGACCGCCAGGGCATCCTGCGCTCCATCGAGCGTTGCACGGTGAAGAAAGTGGTGCAGACCGGGCCCGAGTTCGTGATCGAGGAGGTCGAGAATCTGGATGCCGACGCGCAGGCCTTGCTGACGCTGGGTCAGGGTACGAG
>JBAQRB010000030.1:0-1906 GCA_049295655.1 Rhodocyclaceae bacterium | reverse complement strand
CAGGCAGGTGCCGATCACCGGGCAATGATGCTTGTCTTTCAGTTCCCAGAGTTTGACGCGCTTGAGTGGCGTGCTGGCCGGCGTTTGCTCGTGCTGTGCGCTCAGATCGTCCATGCAGATTACCCATGTGTGCTCAGTTGGCGCTGGCGGCCAACTGGCGCCGAAGTTTGCCGACCGGTGATGCGAATTTTTGTCACGACGGAAGCGGTGCTGCGCTTACGGTGCTTGCGACGGATCGGTGACGAAACCAATCCGCACCAGACCCTGTCTGGCCGCTTCGCTCATCACCTGCGCGACCTTTTCGTAGGGCGTCGTGCGTTCGGCGCGGATGTGCAGTTCGGGCTGCGGTTGCTGCGCGCTGGCCGCTTTCAGGCGTTCGGCAAACTGCTCGCCATCGACCGCTTCGCCGTTCCAGAAAACCTGGCTGCCGGCGTCGATCGCCAGCTGCACGTTGTCCGGCTTGGTCAGATTGGCCGTGGACGATGCTTTCGGCAGGTCGATCTTGACCGAATGCGTGAGCAGCGGCGCGGTGACCATGAAGATGATCAGCAGCACCAGCATCACGTCGATCAGCGGCACCATGTTGATTTCGGCGAGCGGCTCGTTGTCGTCCGCGCTATCGAGGCTGGCAAAGGCCATTGTTTGTTCCTTTTTCAGTATTTTTTCACCACAACGTGCACAACGAACACAACGAAAAAGCAGAAAACAAAAAGTTGTTATTTGGTTCTCGTTGTGCCCGTCGTGTTCGTTGTGGTTAATCGATTTGTTTCCGTTTCAGCGTAGCGTGAGGTCGCCGGCGACGCCTTGCGCGCGCGCCATGGCGATCACTTTTTCGCTGGTGGCGCGGGCGTCGGTGAGCATCGGCGAAGTCTTGATGCCGGTGGCGAGGAAGGCGAAGACGTCGTAGGCGAACGAGTTCAGACGCGACAGCGTGTTGCGGTTGGCGCGCGCGAAGGCGTTGTAGGAGATCGCCGCCGGGATGGCGACGGCGAGGCCGATCGCCGTCATGATCAGCGCTTCGCCGACCGGTCCGGCGACCTTGTCGAGCGTCCCCTGGCCCGACAGGCCGATCGCCAGCAGCGCGTGGTAGATGCCCCAGACGGTGCCGAACAGGCCGACGAAGGGCGCCGCCGAGGCGACCGTGGCGAGGAAGGTCTGGCCGAATTCGAGCTGGCTGCGGTCCTCGTCGATGGCGCGCTTGAGGGCGCGCGTCAGCAGGTCGTCCGGTGCGCCGGAGTCGATCAGGCTGGGGGTGCTGCCCGTGCCGTCGTTCTTGTGGCGGTTGTGCTGCTCGATTGCCGTGAAGCCGTGGTGAACGAGGTGCGAGAAGGGCTCGGTGGTGCCGCTTTCGCGGATTCGCGAGGCGACCGCCTCGAGGTTGGTCGCTTCCCAGAAGACAGCGAGGAACTCCTCGCTCTTGCGGCGCATGCGAAAGACCCGGACGCCCTTGCTGACGATCAGGTACCAGGTGCCGATCGAGGCGAGCAGCATGATGCAGAGCACGAAACGGGCAACGCCGTCGGCATTGGTCAGAAAGTGGGCAAAGCCCATCGGGTTTTCCATGACAACCTTTCAGCTTCTCAAATTAAAAACGATGGGAACCAGCACCCAGGCGCCGACGGCTTCGTCGCCGCGCCGGGCGGCGACGAACTTCCAGCGCGCGACGGCGTCGAGCGCGGCCTGGTCGAGGCGCGGCGAGCCGCTGCCGTTCCTGACCTCGATCGCGCTCGGGCGGCCGTTCGGCTCGACGAAGACGCGCAGCACGACGCGGCCTTCCTCGCCCATGCGCCGCGACAGCGCCGGGTAAGCCGGCGGCGGGTTCTGCAGGTAGTCGGCGTCGAAGCGCGGCTGCGACAGCACCGCCGGTGCGGCGGGGGCGGGCGGCGGCGAGGGCGCTTCCTTGGCG
>JBAQRB010000029.1:0-8767 GCA_049295655.1 Rhodocyclaceae bacterium | reverse complement strand
GCTCCGTTGATCGCGACCTGCTCAAGCGAGCCAAGGTGATCGCCGCCAAGTCGGATACGTCGATCAACGCACTGTTTAATGCCGAGCTCCGTTACTTGGTCGAGACCTTTGAAGCGGCGGAGATTGGTCGCAATCAGAACTTCAGAACGCTGCTCGATTTCTCGCTGGGTCGGATTGCCGACCATGAGGCGTTTGCCGCTTTGGGTATCGACAATCAGGAAGACTTGTTCTTGCTGATGGCGCAGGCACATTTGCCCATGCCGCGTCTCCCGGAGGCGGTGACGCAGAGCATGGTGGATGGTCTGCATGCGCTGGCCTCCTGATCGGCCAGTCTGATGCCATTGCCCGCCGATGTCGTTCTGCTGCCCGATGCCGGCCCGCTGATTACGCTGGCCTATGCAGATTCGCTCGATCTGTTATTCAGGCCGGGTTGGTCAGTGGCGCTTGTTGATATGGTTCTGCATGAGGTGACGCGTAACCAGACCCCGACCAGCGAGAAACTGGCGCGTTGGGCCGAAACGCACAAACTGCCGGTGCTGCCGACCAGGATCAGCCAACGCTATCAGCAGAAGCTCGCCGTGAATGCGGTCGCGCCCAGAAAATCGAATCTAGGCGAACTGGCGATTCAGGAGTCAATGAATGGCTTTGCCCTCGAATTTCCGCCAAAGACCGGCGTGTTTCTGTTCGAGGACCACAAAATTGCCCGCACCAGTTTTCTGGTGCCGGACAACTGCCGCAAAGTGAGCACCCGAGCCTTTCTGCTGTTCCTCGAGCAAAAAGGCTGGCTGACATCGGCAACGGAGATTGAGCGCAAGGCGATCCAGGCCGGCCGCGCCTTTTCCGGCCTGCGGTTTCCTCCTTAGCCGGGCGTGGCGTACGGCGCAGGCAGGCAAGCGCGTTGCGCAAGTCCTGCCTTGATCACATCAGGACGATGTCGTACTGCTCCTGCGAATAGCTCGGTTCGGCCTGCAGCGAGATCGACTTGCCGATGAAATCGGAGAGCATCGCGAGACCCTGCGATTCCTCGTCGAGGAAGAGATCGATGACGTCCGGGCTGCCCAGCACGCGGTATTCGCGGGCGTTGAACTGGCGTGCTTCGCGCAGCAGTTCGCGCAGGATTTCGTAGCAGATGGTGCGCGCCGTCTTCACTTCGCCGCGCCCCTGGCAGGTCGGGCACTGCTCGCAGAGCACGTGCGCCAGCGATTCGCGCGTGCGCTTCCTGGTCATCTCGACGAGACCCAGCGCGGTGAAGCCATTGACCGTCAGGCGCGTATGGTCGCGCATCAGCGCCTTGTTGAACTCGGCGAGCACGGCGGCCCGGTGCTCCTCGTTCTCCATGTCGATGAAGTCGGTGATGATGATGCCGCCCAAGTTGCGCAGGCGCAGCTGGCGGGCGATGGTTTGCGCCGCCTCGAGATTGGTCTTGAAGATCGTGTCGTCGAAGTTGCGCACGCCGACAAAACCGCCGGTGTTCACGTCGATCGTCGTCATCGCTTCGGTCTGGTCGATGATCAGGTAGCCGCCCGATTTGAGGTCGACGCGGCGCGCCAGCGCCTTCTGGATCTCGTCCTCGACGCCGTGCAGGTCGAAGAGCGGGCGTTCGCCGGTGTAGTGATAGAGCAGCGGCGCGACGGTCGGCGTGTATTCGGCGGCAAAGCCCGTCAGTTTCTGGAAGTTCTCCCGCGAGTCGATGACGATGCGTCCGGTTTCCGGGTTGACGAAGTCGCGCAGCACGCGCTGGGCGAGCGACAGCTCCTGAAAGAGCAGCGTCGGCGGCGCGGCGGTTTTGGCCAGCGCCTGCACGTCGCGCCAGATCTTGCGCAGGTAGGCGATATCGTTGGCCAGCTCGGCTTCGGAAGCGTTTTCGGCCATCGTGCGGACGATGAAGCCGCCCGGTTCGTCGGCCGGCACCAGGCGCGTGATCTTCTCGCGCAGCGCCTCGCGTTCGGCTTCCTTGTCGATGCGCTGCGAAATCCCGATGTGCTTTTCCTGCGGCAGATAGACGAGCATCCGCCCGGCCATCGAGATCTGCGTCGATAGCCGCGCGCCCTTGGTGCCGATCGGGTCCTTGATCACCTGCACGACGATGCTCTGCCCCTCGAACAGCATGCGTTCGATCGGCCGGATCGCCTCGCCCGGCTGGCGCGGCTCCCAGATGTCGGCGACGTGCAGGAAGGCCGTGCGCTCGAGGCCGATGTCGATGAACGCCGACTGCATGCCGGGCAGGATGCGCACGATGCGGCCGACGTAGATGTTGCTGACCAGACCACGGCTTGAGCTGCGCTCGATATGCAGTTCCTGCGCCGCGCCCTGATGCATGACGGCGACGCGGGTTTCCTGCGGCGTAAAGTTGATCAGGATTTCTTCGGGCATGGGGGAGGCGCGGGGAAAACGCGTAAAATTTCGGATTCCGCGCATTCTACCCTTTTCCTCCAGGCTCCCTCCGATGCCCGCTATTCCCCCCTCGTTCACGCCTGAGCTGCTCGCGCCCGCCGGTTCCCTGACCATGATGCGCACCGCCTTTGCCTTCGGCGCCGATGCCGTCTATGCCGGGCAGCCGCGCTACAGCCTGCGCGTGCGCAACAACGATTTCGGCAAGCTCGAAACGCTCGGCGGCGCGATCGGCGAAGCGCATTCGCTGGGGCGAAAATTCTACGTGGTCAGCAACGTGCTGCCGCACAACCCCAAGGTGCGCACCTACCTCGCCGACATGGCGCCGGTTGTCGCGCTCAAGCCCGACGCGCTGATCATGGCCGACCCCGGCCTGATCATGATGGTTCGCGAGACCTGGCCGGAAGTGCCGGTGCATCTGTCGGTGCAGGCCAATACCGTGAACTTTGCCGCCGTGCGTTTCTGGAAGCAGCTCGGCGTCTCGCGCATCATCCTGTCGCGCGAACTGTCGCTCGACGAGGTCGCCGAAATCCGCCAGGAATGCCCGGACGTCGAGCTCGAGGTCTTCGTCCATGGCGCGCTGTGCATCGCCTATTCCGGGCGCTGCCTGCTCTCCGGCTACTTCAACCACCGCGACCCGAACCAGGGGTCGTGCACCAACTCCTGCCGCTGGGACTACAAGGTCAAGGCCGGCGAGGAAGACGCCGGCGGCGACGTCCATGCCTGCGGCTCGGCTACCCCGGCAGTGGGCCCGGAAGCCAGGGTCTGGCTGCTCGAGGAAAAGGAGCGCCCCGGCGAGCTGATGCCGATCGAGGAAGACGAGCACGGCACCTACATCATGAATTCGAAGGACCTGCGCGCCATCGAGCACGTGCAGCGCCTGACCGAGATCGGCATCGACTCGCTGAAGATCGAGGGACGCACCAAGTCGCCGTACTACGTCGCGCGCACGGCGCAGGTCTACCGCCGCGCGATCGACGACGCGGTCGCCGGCCGCCTGTTCGATCCGGCCCTGCTCGGCGAACTCGAAGGGCTGGCCAACCGCGGCTATACCGACGGCTTCTACCAGCGCCACCACGAGCACGAAATGCAGAACTACCTGCGCGGCCATTCCGAATCGGGGCGCAGCCTCTACGTCGGCGACGTGCTTGCCGCCGATGCGGCGCGCGGGCTGGTCGAAGTCGAGGTCAAGAACCGCTTCTCGGTCGGCGACCGCATCGAGGTCATCCATCCTTCGGGCAATTTCGAAGTGGCGCTCGAGCGCATGGAGAACGCCGCCGGCGAAGCCATCCGCGTGGCGCCGGGCAACGGTCATCGCGTCTGGATTCCGCTCGCCGGCGAACTGCGCGGCGCGATGCTGGCGCGCTTCGTCTAGACGGCAAGCTGCCGATGGCGCGGGCGCACCTCTTCGTCGATATCTCGTCGCACGGTTTCGGCCATCTGGCGCAGGTCGCGCCGGTGCTCAACGCCTTGGCCGAGCGCCTGCCGACGCTGCGCCTGACGATCCGCAGCGGCTTGAGCCGCGAAAAGCTGTCCAACCGGCTGCTGCCCGATTTCACGCACCTCGCCGCCGCCAGCACCACAGAAGCAAAGGCTGGCACCAGCGATTTCGGCTACCTGATGCGCGATGCGATCTTGGTCGACCTGCCGGCGACGGCCGCCGTTTACCGCGAGCAGCATGCCGACTGGGCGGCGCGGGTCGCCGCCGAAGCCGATTTTCTGCGCGTCCTGCAGCCCGACCTGGTGTTCAGCGACGTCGCCTATCTGCCGCTTGCCGGTGCGGCGCAGGCGGGGATTCCGGCGCTCGGCATGTGTTCGATCAACTGGGCCGATCTTTTCGCGCATTTCTTTGCCGCCGAACCGTGGGCGAAGTCGATTCACGACGAAATGCTGGCCGCCTATCGCAGTGCCGAAACCTTCCTGCGCCTGACTCCCGGCATGCCGATGCCGAGCCTGCCGCGCGTTCGGACGATCGAGCCGGTTGCCGCGCTGGGCAGCGACTGCCGCACAGCGGTGCGCGCGCAGCTGGCTTGTCCTGCCGACGAACGACTGATCCTGATTGCCTTTGGCGGCTTCACCAAACGTCTGCCGATCGAGCGCTGGCCGGCGATCGACGGCGTGCGCTGGCTGGTCCCCGCCGACTGGCAACTGACGCATCCGACGGTTGCCGCGTTCGAGCCGCTGGGCTGGTCGTTTCCCGATCTACTCCGTGCGGTCGATGCGGTGGTCGGCAAACCGGGCTACGGCACTTTTGCCGAAGCCGGCTGCAACGGCACGCCGGTGCTCTATGTCCGGCGCGGCGACTGGCCCGAGCAGGATTATCTGATCGACTGGCTGGGCGTTCATGGCCGTTGCCGCGAGATCGGCGAGGCCGACCTGCAGGCCGGTCGGCTGGCTGCCGCGCTCGACGATCTGTGGCGCCAGCCGGAACCTCAGCGACCAACGCCCAGTGGCGCCGAAGACGTGGCGGACGTCCTCTTTTCCCGGCTTACAGCGGGTAGTTGAAGCGTTTCAGCAGCTGGGTCGTTTCGAAGAGCGGCAGCCCCATGACGCCGGTGTAGCTGCCGGCCAGGTGCTCGATGAACATCGCGGCACGTCCCTGGATGCCGTAGGCGCCGGCCTTGTCCATCGGTTCGCCGCTCGCCACGTAGCGGCGGATTTCATCGTCGCCGAGCGTATGGAAGCGCACTTCGCTGGTCGACAGCGTCGACTCGATGCGGCCGTTGAAGACGACCGAAACCGACGTCAGCACGCGGTGCGTGTGGCCGGAAAGACGGCGCAGGATGTTTTCGGCATCGAGAACATCGACCGGTTTGCCGATGATCTGGCCGTCGAACTCGAGCGTCGTGTCGGCGGCGAGAACGGGCTGCGGCCGCAGCTTGCGCCACTCGACGATGCGCCAGCCGTGCTCGGCCTTGCTGCGCGCGACGCGCTGGACGTAGGCGACCGGGTCTTCGCCGGCATGCGGCGACTCGTCGATATCCTTGTCGTCGCGCGGCGGCTCGCGGAAAACGACGGTATCGAACTGGATGCCGATCTGCGCCAGCAGTTCGCGCCGCCGGGGGCTGCGCGAAGCCAGGTGGAGGCGCGGGTTGATTTGTTTGATCTGCATCATCCCTCGCGGTGGTAAGGGTGGTTCTTGACGACGCTGACGGCGCGGTAAAGCTGCTCGCAGAGGATCAGGCGGGCCATTGCGTGCGGCAGTGTCAGGCTGGAGAGGCGGATGCTGTCGTTGGCGCGGCGTTTGAGTTCTTCGTCGATGCCGTCGGCGCCGCCGATGATGAAGGCGGTGTCGCCGCCTTCGCGCATCCAGTCTTCGAGCCTTTGTGCCAGTTTCAGGGTGGTGAGGTCGTCGCCGCGCTCGTCGAGCACGACAACGCGGCTGTAGCCGGCGAGGACCGGTTGCAGCCGCGATTTTTCGGCAGCCAGGAGTTGTTCGCGGGTTTTCGAGCCGCGCGGCTCGGGCTTGATGTCGACGATGCCGAGCGGCAGTTCGCGCGGCATGCGCTTGACGTACTCGGCGCAGCCCTTGGCGACCCAGTCCGGGAGCTTGTGGCCGACGGCGAGAATGCCGAGTCTCATTCCCCGCTGGCAGCCTTGCGTGCTCTGGCCGGGCCCTTGCCGTTCCACAGCTCTTCGAGGTTGTAGTAGGCGCGAACGGTCGGCTGCATGATATGCACGACGATGTCGCCGAGGTCGACGAGCACCCACTCGCCGTTGTCTTCGCCTTCCGACGAGATCACCTCGCCGCCGGCTTCGCGCACCTTGTCCTGGACGTTGCGGGCGAGCGACTTGACCTGCCGGTTGGAGTCGCCGCAGGCGATGATCACGCGGTCGAAGAGCGGCGTCAGCTTGCTGGTGTTGATGACCTCGATGTCGCGGCCTTTGATGTCTTCGAGGGCATCGACGACGATTTTCTGCAGTTTGGTAATGTTCATCAGGATTGGGCGGGTTTCATCGTTGGGAGTAAAGAAAAGTGCTTTGAATATAAGCGATAACGGCTTCGGGCAGCAAATAGCGCGGGCTGTGCCGTGCGGTGAGCAGGGTGCGTATGCGGGTGGCCGAGATGTCCAGTTGCGTCATCGCGAAGCTGACGATACGGCCGGCCGGCGCGCTTGACAGCACCCCGGCCGAGGCGCTGTGGTGCTCGCGGAAGCGGGCGGCGAGTGCCGGCGGCAGCTGCTCGGCGTCGATCGGAAAGCCCGGGCGGTGGGCGATGGCGATGTGCGCGAGGTCGAACAGCGATTCCCAGCGGTGCCAGCTGGCGAGGCCGGCAAAGGCATCGGCGCCGACCAGCAGGACCAGCGGCCGTTGCTTGCCGCACGCGGCGTCCAGGCGCAATCGCTCGAGCGTCGTCACCGTGTAGCTTGGGCCGGAAGCTTCGCTTTCGGCCGGGTCGAGTTCGAAGCGCGGATTGCCGGCAATCGCCAGCCGGACCATTTCCAGGCGATGCGCCGCCGCCACGCGCGGCAGCTTGTTCTCGCGCGCCCGGTGCGTCGGCTGGCCGGCCGGGATCCAGCGGATGCGCGTCAGGCCGAGACTGTCGGCGGCTTCCTCGGCGAGCCGCAAATGCCCGAAATGAACCGGGTCGAAGGTGCCGCCAAAGACGCCGAGCGGTGCCGTCTGTTCAGGCATCGTCATCGATGGCGACGAAGACGTCGCGGTAGCTCACGTAGAAGCTCGCGAACAGGGTCGGTGCCAGGACCAGGAGGAGCGGGATGGTGAATAGCGTGGCGAAGAAACCGATCCCGCCGGGCACCAGCATGGCCAGCACGCCGAGCAGCAGGCCGGGGAGCAGGGCGCCGAAAACCATCATCGCCAGCGCGTAGGCAACAAAGGCGCGCCAGTTGCGCAGGCAGGCGACGAAGCTGAAGAAGAGCGCCTTGCCGACCGGAAAGCCGTGCCAGGCGGTGAGCACCGGCGCATACCAGTAGGCCATCATGAGCGGGGTGAGCAGCAGCAGGGCGAGCTGCGTCGCGGCCAGGAACGCGCCGCTGGCCATCGCCTCTTCGCCGGGCGGCGTGCCGCCGAGCATCATTTCCATCAGGATGCCGCCGTCGGCGAGCGCCGAAACGCCGAGGATGGTGATCGTCGCGCCGAGGTAGAGGCCGCCGAGCATCAGCAGTTCCTTCAGGTTTTCCCTGAATCCCGAGAAAAGCAGCAGCGGTCCGACCGGCCGCCCCTGGTCGAGCTCGCGGCAGGCGTTCATCAGGCTGACCGAAAAGGCCGGAATGCACAGCGTCGCCACGATGGCGCCGACGACCGGGATCAGGTTGATGATGGCGACCAGCATCCAGTAGCTGACGACCAGCATGGTCAGCAGCGGCGGATTCTTGCGGAAGAGGGCGAAGCCGCCGGCGACCCACAGCCAGCCGCGGCGCGCGGGGAGCTTCAGGGCCTGCATGGTGCGGGGAAAAAGAGATCAGTTGGCAACGAAAATATCCCGATACGAGGCGTAGACCGAACCGGCGAGCACCGGAGCGAGGATGAGGAAGCCGAGTCCGACCGGCAGGGCGGCGAAGAAGCAAAGCACCAGGGCAATCAGGCCATAGACCAGGAAGGGCACGGTGTTTTTCAGGCAGGCGTTGAAGCTGGCCTTGGCGGCGGGAATCGGCTGCATGCCGTTGAAGACCACCAGCGACGGGGCGAACCAGATCGCCATGACGAGCGGAACGGAGAGCAGCATCGAGAGCAGCATGGCCAGCACCACGCCGCCCATCGCCACGCCGAGGCCGGCGCTGCGCCCCATCATCATGCCGCCGGCCACGCTGCCGCCGATCATGATCGTGACGGCAATGAAAATCACCAGCATGCCGGCCATGTAAAGCACGCCGAGCATGACGAGGCTACCGGTGTGGCGCTTGAAACCGGCGAACAGGTCGGGAATTTCGATGCTCTGCCGGTTCGAGACTTTCTCGCAGGCGACCAGCAGGCCGGCGCCGAGCAGCGGCGTCAGCAGGTGGGCGGCCAGCTGGCCGATCAGCGGAACGATCGACAGGCCGAGAAAGATCAGGATCAGCAGGACCGTCATCGCGACCCAGACCCCCGGGTTGGCGACGAAAATCGTCCAGCCCTGCTTCAGCCATTCGAGTGCGTTGCCGGCCGGTACCGTACGGCAGTCGCCGTTGAATTCCGGTGCCGGAATCGGGAAAGAGTCGATGATGACGCTCGCTGGAAAGAAAAATGGGTGCCGCATCCTAGCCGGCTTGGCCGGCCGAGGCAAGGCGGTGTGCCTGCGGCAGCGGCTTCGGGTCGCCGGCAATGCGGTCGCGCAGGATGCTGCGGTAGTCGTCCGGGTTGCGCTGTACGACGAGGTCGCCGGCGCGCGGCCGGTGGAAGTCGTGCAGCCGCGAGAGCCAGAAGCGCAGTGCCGCGG
>JBAQRB010000028.1:0-33897 GCA_049295655.1 Rhodocyclaceae bacterium | reverse complement strand
GCATCGACGAATTCATTGTGCGCCGTGTTCGCGGTGTAGGACCAGGTGCCGTCGGTGCCGAGCGTGAAGGTACCGTACCCGCCGCTGCCCGCCACACCGGTCTGGGCGACAAAGACATCTTCCCCTGGATCTGCATCCGTAATGGTCAACGTGCCGCCGGTCGTCAGAACGGCATCGGTTTCGGTGAGTGGAACGGACTCCGAAGACAGAGCTGCATTGGGTGCCAGTCCGTAACCATACCCCGCCGCCACCAACACACTCGCCTCAACCTGCCCGCTCTTCGCTTCCAGAACCCAGTCGCCGCCGAGGCTTGCCGCCCCGGTCAAGTCGGTCGAAGCAGCGACATCGGCCGCCGTGGCGTTCGCGATGGCGTCAATGAAAGCCTGGCCGCTGCTGCCTTGGCCGATGTCGCAGCCGTAGAGCAGGATGTCGCCGTCGGCGCCGAGGGCGCGGCCGATGGCGGCGAGGTCGGTCTGGCGGGTGGCCAGTGTGGCGCTGGTGATCTTTTGTCCGCCCAGAATCAGGGTGCCGGATTCGCCGTGGCTGATCAGGTGCAGTGCCGCGATGTCGTGCCGGCCGTCAAGCGCGCTGGCGATCTGGGAAAGTTCGTCGCGAGCGGGGTCGAGCGTGATGACTTCGACCTCGGGCGGCAGTTGCGCGACGAGCGATTGCCAGTCGGTGACGCGGGTGTCGACGAAGGCGATGGCGCGCGGCGGGTTGCCGGCGGGGGCTTCGACCGCGGTGTTGCTTGCCGCGAGGTCGCTACTGCTGTCGGCCGGTGCGTCAGCGGCGGCGGCCGGCTCCGGCGCGTGTGCCGGTTCGGTGGCGGCGGCAGCGCCGTCGAACATGAGACGCGCCTCGAGAGCCAGCAGCGAGGGTTTGGCTGATTTGAGGGCGCGGCGCGCGACAGGGGCGGGGGTCGCGGCAAGCGCGGTGCCCGGGAGGGGATGGCGAGCGTTCATGCGACACCTCGGCTAAGCGAATCGGATAGCGTGGAAAGCGGAGAAAGCGCGGCACGGACAAGGCGCTCTCGTACGGTGTTCTGCGTGCATTGAAGGCTGGCCGGGCACGCGGACGGCGAGGCGGTGCAGCGTTTGCGAAACGGAGGTCATTGCGCCATTCCGGCCGGTGGGGCGAGATTGATGCGACCGCTCATGCCGGAGAGGAGATCGGGGAAGCGGCCGTCGATCGCGGCGACCAGCTTGATCGACTGGCTGACCGGGTCTACGCGTGCGCCGATGCGCAGCACCTTGGCCGGGTAGGTCTTGCCGGTTTCGTCGATTTTCACCTGGAAGCCATAGCCGACCGAGAGCCAGGCCAGCCACTTGGAGGGCACCAGGAATTCGAGTTCGAGCACGCTGTCGTCGAGAATTTCCATCAGCGCCTGGCCGGGCTGGACGTATTGCCCCTCGCGCACGCGCAGGTCGGCGACGCGCCCGGAAAACGGCGCGTTGATCTGGCATTTGCCGAGCATGGCGCCGGTGCTGGAAATCTCGGCGCGCGCCTTGCCGACTTCGGCCTGCGAGAGGTCGAGCTCCACCTTGCCGATGCTGCCGAGCTCGGCCAGGCGCTGGTTGGCGCTCAAGGTCCGTTCGGCGCCGGTCAATGCGGCGCGCGCGCGCTGCTGTTGCGCGGCTTGCAGCGAGCAATCGAAACCGATCAGCAGCTGGCCGGCCTTGAACGAGGTGCCTTCCTTGGCGCTGAGTCGATTGATGCGGGCACCGATCTCGGCGGCCAGCGTGGTGTAGCGTTGCGGCGCCAGCTGGGCGCGGATTTCCTGCCGGTCAATGGTGGTCTTCGGTGCCGCGGCGGCGGCGGGTCTGGCGGAGGATGCGTTGCCGGGGGGGATTGCCGCCGGATTGGCAACGCCTTGCGCGTGCGCCAATCCGCCTGCCGAAATGAACAATGCCGCGAGGCAGGGGGTGATCGAAAGGAAGAGTGCCCTGGCTATCGTCATCAGAGTGCGCCGCTGTCGAGTGCTTCCCGGTCGATTCGCCACTGCCCGCTTTTTAGCGTCCAGTGCTGGACGACGAGGCCCTCGTTGCGCCCGGTGTTGGTCTGGCGCGGGAATTCGGCAACCACATGCACGTCGTCGATGGCGGTCACCGCAATCTTGCCGCCGGGGCTGGGGCGGGCCTCGGACTGCGGCAGGCGCTTGCGGCGCTGGGTCTGCCACTGTGCGGACGTGGCATTGTTCGACGGAATGAAATTGTCCGCATAGAAGGTGAAGTGTTTTTCGGGGGATGCCGTACCCCAGCTTTGCAGCCAGGCGTTGACCGAATCCTTGACCTGGTCAACGGCCGACGCCGGGCTGTTGCGCGCGGCGGGAAGGGCGAGTTTTTGCCACTCGGCCAGCGAAACCTTGATCGCCTGGGTGAGTTCCTGGAGCGTTGCGTCGCGCACGCTGGCGACATCAGGTTCCAGGCCGAGCGATGCTTGCAGCCGGCTGGCGGCGGCATGCGCGTTGGAAAGCGCCTGGTAGCGCCGCAGGAGGCTGAGGATCACAGCGGTCTGGCTGGATATTTGTTCGAGCTTGCTTTGGGTTTGCGCCTGCACTTGGTTTCGAACGTGCTCGGAGATGCGTGAATCGACCGCCCACATGGCTTCGGCGCGGTCGTACTGGCTGATCGCATTCGCATACTGCAGGCGGGCGACGTGCATCTGGGCGAGCACCGCCATCTGGGTGGCGATGCGCCGTTGGTCGGCAACGGCGATGCCGGCTTCGGCCATGCTGAGCTGGGCCGGCCCGGAAAGGAAGTTGAAGAGGTTCCAGGAGAGCTGCAAGCCGGCCTCGTGCCAGCCATGATTCACCAGGTAGCTGTTGTCGTCGTACCGCGTCGAGATATTCAGCCCGAGGTTGGGAAACATCCGCAAAACGGCCTTGCGTGTTTCCTCGCCGGCGATCCGCACGTTGTAGTGCTGCTCGCGGATGTCGGCATTACGGGTGATGGCCATCTCTTCCAGGCGGTCGACGGGCTGCATCAGTACCGCATCGTCGAGCGTGTAGTCGGGTTCGGCGACCTGCAATTCGAAGCCGAGCGGCAGATTGACGAGTGCCGCCAGTTCGATGCCGGCCGACGAGAGTTCATGGTTGATCGCTTCGAGCAGGCGCAGGTTTTCCAGCAGCTGTTTCTGGTAGCGCAGGCTGTCGAGCGGCGAGCGCAGGCGTTCCCGCTCGGCCTTGCGCGAGGCTTCGAGTGCTTCGTCGGCCTGGGCGATGGCCTTCTGTACCTGTCCCTTGAGCCGCTGCGCGCTGATCGCGCGCCAGTAGGTGGTGCGCACATCCTGGATGAGGACGTGCATCGCCTTGCGCCGACGCTCGATGGCAATCAATACACGGTCGGCATTCTGTGTGGCGACGGCATGACTCAGGCCGAAGTCGAGAATGCTCCAGGTCAGTCCCAGTTCGCTCAGCGTGTGGCTGCGGTCGCTCGAGATCGACGGGTTGGCCAGAGATGCCGCGCCGGTCACCGAGTCGATGCTGCGCACGGTCTGGTCGTTGTTGCGCGTGCTGTAGCCCGCCGAGGCGACCAGCTTGGGCAGCATGTCGTAGCGGCTGACGTCGTACTGGTGCATGGCCAGCGCTTCTTCCATCATGCGGGTGCGCGCGCCGAGGTTGTATTTGAGGGCGCGCGCGATGGCGCCTTCAAGCGTCAGCGTGCCGGCGAGCGGTTCGACACCGGCTTGCGCCGCCTCGCGGTCGGCCTGCCCGCGCGCCAGAATCTCGCTTTCCGTCAGGGGTTTCAGGGCGACGCTGGAGCAGCCCGCGAGGGCGAAAATGGTCAACACGGCCGACAGAAAACGCGATGTTCGAGGGTGCTGGAAGGTCATAGGGTGAGAGGCTCTTTGTTCTGAATGGTTTTTTTGTCGCGTCGGCTGGAATTTACCGGATTTCGCCCGCGATTGCCATGCGTCAATACGGGTGAGTGCGGCTGAAACACAAGCAAAGCGGCGGTCGATGCGCCGATCTGCTGTCTGCTGCAGATTCAACGTAGCGCCGCATACCGATACAATGCACTCAAGGAACTACTCCCGATTTTTCGAGAACCGCCCCACACCATGCTTTCCGCGCTCACCCTCCTCCTTTTGCTGCAGCTGATTGGCGAAGTTTTCGTGCAGTTCTTTGCGCTGCCGGTGCCCGGTCCGGTGATCGGGCTGGTCCTGCTTTTTGCCGGCTTGCTGCTGCGTGGCCGGCTCGGCGACGATCTGCGCAACACCGCCAATACGCTGCTCCAGCACCTGTCGCTGCTCTTCGTTCCGGCCGGCGCCGGGGTGATGATCCACGCCGGCCGGGTGGCCGACGAGTGGCTGGCGCTCGGCGCGGCGCTGGTCGGCAGCACGCTGCTCTCGATGGCGGCCACCGCATTGACGCTGAAGTTCTTCCTGCGCAACCGCGCGACGAAGCCCGTAGCGGGCGGGGAGGCATCGTGAGCGTGGCGCCCAAGCTCAGCGAGATCTGGGTCTACCTCGCGGCGACGCCGCTGCTCGGGCTGACGCTGACCCTGCTCGCCTACCAGCTGGCCTTCTCGGTCTACCGGCGCAGCGGCGGCAATCCGCTGGCCAACCCGGTCGCCATCGCGGTCGCCCTCGTCGTCGCGGCGCTGACCTTGACCGGAACGCCCTACCGCACCTACTTCGAAGGCGCGCAGTTCGTGCATTTCCTGCTCGGGCCGGCCACCGTCGCGCTGGCGATCCCGCTCTTCTCGCAGCTCGCGCGTCTGAAGCGCATGCTGCTGCCGCTGCTCGGCGCGCTGCTCGTCGGTTCGCTGACCGCCTGCATCTCGGCGGTAGCGATCGGCTGGGCACTCGGCGCGTCGTCCGAGTCGATTCGCTCGCTGGCGCCCAAATCGGTCACCACGCCGATTGCCATGGGCGTTGCTGAAAAGATCGGCGGCCTGCCCTCATTGACCGCCGTGCTGGTCGTCACGACGGGAATCCTCGGCGCCATCACGGCGCGTTATCTGCTCAATGCGCTGCGCATCGAGGATCATGCCGTGCGTGGCTTTGCGGTCGGCGTCGCGGCGCACGGCATCGGCACCGCGCGCGCCTTCCAGGTCAGCGAGGAAGCCGGCGCCTTTGCCGCGCTGGCGATGTGCCTGAACGGCATCGCCACCGCCCTGCTCCTGCCGCTGCTCTTCCGCGTGTTCGGCAGCTGACGTCCGGCGATGCGTCGCTCCGCCCCCCCGCCCCGCCCGCCCGCCCCGCCGGGGGCGATGCTGCCGCGCTACCTGGCTTTTGCCTATCTGGTGCTGGTCGTCTATGCCAGCCTGCATCCCTTTTCGGGCTGGCGCGACCTCGGCCTGTCGTCGCTCGCCTTTCTCGAAGCCGCCTGGCCGCGCTACTGGACGGTGTTCGACCTGTCGATCAACGTCGTCGCCTACCTGCCCCTGGGTTTTTTTCTCGCGTTGACGCTGGTGCGCCTGCCCGGTCGTTTCTCGGCGGCGTGTGCCGCAACGCTGCTCGCCGCACTGCTCAGTTTCGGACTGGAGTGCGTGCAGACCTGGTTGCCCTCGCGCGTCCCGTCGAATCTCGATCTGGCGTGCAATACGCTGGGCGCCGGCATCGGGGCGCTGCTCACGCTGCCGCACGGCGAACGATTCTTCAGCCGGATCGCGCTTTTGCAGCGCCACCTTCTGGCACCCGTGCCGCACGCCGAGCTCGCGCTGGTCATGCTCGGCCTGTGGTTGCTGACCCAGCTCTCGCCGGAAACGCTGCTCTTCGGCGCCGGCGACCTGCGCCATCTGATCGGCCTGACGCCGGCGGTCGCCTATGCGGCATCCTCGTTCTTCGTCATCGAGACGTCGATCATCGTCAGCAACACCATCGCCATCGGGCTGATCGCGCGCACGCTGCTGACCGAACGGACTTCGCCGCATCTCGTCCTGGTGATTTTTTTCACGCTGGCGCTGAGCATCCGCACGCTGGCTGCCGCCGTGCTGGTCGGTCCGCTCGACGCCTTCGTCTGGCTGACGCCGGGCGCCGGCCTCGGGCTGCTGATCGGCATCGCCGTCCTCTCGCTGACCCTGCTGCTGCCCGCCGCGCCCCGCCTGGCGCTCGCCGGGCTGGCGCTGATGGCCGGCACGGTGCTGGTCAACCTCGCGCCGCCCAACCCCTATTCGGCGGCGGCGCTATTTACCTGGCGACAGGGCCACTTCCTCAACTTCAACGGCCTGACCCGGCTGGTTGCCAGCATCTGGCCGTTTCTTGCGCTGCCTTACCTGACGCTTCTCGGGCGCCGGTTGTAGGGTTGAGCAAGGTTTCGGGAATCAGCGCCATAAAAACAAGGGCTGGTGCTAGCTGTTCTGCTGCGTGCGCAGGCGTTCCGCCCACTCGGCGAGTTGCGGCGCGCGCTGTTCCAGTTCAGCGCTCAGCGAAGCATCCAGCCGTTCGAGCAAGGCGCTGTCCCTGGCGGAAAAGTGCGACGGATGGACGGGCTGCAGGTGCACGACGAGGTCGCCCGCGCCGCGCCCGTGTTTTTTGGGAAAGCCGCGGCCCGACAGACGGTATTCCAGGCCGTGGGCCGGCTCCGGCGAGAGATCGAGCGTCGTGCTGCCGTCGAGCGTCGGCACCTCGACCTGGCCGCCGCAAAGCAGCCGGAAGATGCTGAGCGGCACCGTGCAGTGCAGGTCGCGTTGCTGCAACGCGAACAGGGCGTGCTCGGCGAGCTTGATTTCAAGATAGAGGTCGCCGGCCGCGCCCTCGCCGTCCGGACCGTGCCGGGCCTGGCGCGCGAGTCGCAGCCGTTCGCCGTGCAGCGTGCCGGCCGGCACCTTGACCGAGAGCGTACGCTGCTTCCTGCGCCAGCCGCTGCCGGCGCATTCGGCGCAGTCGGTCTCGCGCAGGTAACCGCGCCCGCCACAGCCTGCGCAAAGCCGGGTTCCCAGGCTGTCGCCCCGCACCCGGCCGACGCCGTTGCATTGCGCACAGGGTACCGAATGCGCGCGCTGCACGCGCCCGCTGCCATGACACGGCGAACAGCGGCTGCTTTTGAAGAGATCGATGCTTTTGCTGCAGCCGTGCGCCGCTTCTTCGAGCGTCAGGATCAATATCTGCGTCACGTCGTCGCCGGGCGGTGCCGTGTCATCCGCCGTCGTCCCGGCAGATGCTTCGGCCGGCGCCTCGCCCTGATGCCACTGGGCATATTGCTGCGGGTCGAGGATCATCTCGTAGGCGGCCTTGATGCGCTTGAACTCGGCCTCGGCGGTCGCGGTCGGATTGCGGTCCGGATGCCAGCGCATCGCCAGCCGCCGGTAGGCGCGTTTGACGTCCTCGAGCGACGCCTCGGGATGGATACCGAGTGCGGCAAAAGGATTGATGGCTTTCTTCATGGCAGCCTGCTGCCGGCGGACGGCGGTAAGGGGATCTGGAGCAGGGCCCGATTCTAAGCCATGTTCCGGGCAAAGGCGGCGCGACCGGCAGGAAATGGCCGGCAATCGGGGTAAAATCTTCGCCGCATAGCGCATTACTCAATCAGGAAAAAACCGCATGAGCCATTTCAAGCACCACGTCTTCTTTTGCTGCAACCAGCGCGCCGCGGGCGAAACCTGCTGCAACAGCCTCGGCGCCAGCGAGATGCAGACCTACGCCAAGGACCGGATCGGCGAACTGGGTCTCAAGGGCAAGGGACAGATCCGCATCAACAAGGCCGGCTGCCTCGACCGCTGCGACAACGGCCCGGTCCTCGTGGTCTACCCGGACGCCGTCTGGTACACCTACATCGACAAGGACGACATCGAGGAAATCATCCAGGAGCATCTGGTACATGGCCGCGTCGTCGAACGGCTGAAGATCTGAGCGAAACTTTGAGCCAAACTTTCAGCCGAACGAATCCCCAGGCAGGCTAAGCAAAAGGAATCCAGCGCAATGAAACTTGCCGAAGAAAAGCTGCTGATTGACGGGCCGGCCGGAAAGATCGACGTCATCGTCGAGAACCCTGGCGCGCCGCGCGGCATCGCCCTGGTCGGCCATCCGCACCCGCTGTTCGGCGGCGGCAACACCAACAAGGTCGCGCAGACGCTGGCGCGCACCTTCACCCACCTCGACTACGTCGCGCTGCGCCCGAATTTCCGCGGCGTCGGCCTCAGCGAAGGGACGCACGACGAAGGCCGCGGCGAGACCGACGACCTGCTCGCCGTGCTCGCCGAGGCCAAGCGCCGTTACGGCGACCTGCCCGTCGTTCTCGCCGGTTTCTCGTTCGGCGCCTACGTGCAGACGCGCGTCGCCAAGGCGCTCGCCGCGGCCGGCCACCCGGCGCAGCGCCTGGTGCTGGTCGGCACGGCGGCCGGCTTCGTCGAAGGCACGCGCAGCTACGAGACCGAAGCGGTCCCCGGCGACACCATCGTCATCCACGGTTCGGCCGACGAAACGGTGCCGCTCGCCAACGTGCTCGGCTGGGCGCAGGCGCTCGAACTGCCGATCACCGTCGTTGCCGGCGCCGATCACTTCTTCCATCGCCGCCTGCACGTCATCCGCGAAATCGTCACGCGCGCATGGCGACACTGAATACCGATACCAGCGCACTGCACGTGCGCGGCCTGCGCAAGTCGTACGACGGCAAGGAAGTGGTCGCCGGAATCGACTTTGCCGTGCCGCGCGGCACCTGCTTCGGCCTGCTCGGACCGAACGGCGCCGGCAAGACGACGACGCTGCGCTGCTGCCTCGGACTGACGACGCCCGACGCCGGCGAGATCCGCCTCGGCGGCTTCGCCGTTCCGCGCCAAGCCGACGCGGCGCGCGCGCGGGTCGGCGTCGTTCCGCAGTTCGACAACCTCGACCCGGACTTCACGACCAGCGAGAACCTGCTGGTCTATGGCCGCTACTTCGGCCTGCAGGACGCGACAATCCGCGCACGCATCCCCGACCTGCTCGATTTTGCCGGACTCAAGGGCAAGGAAAACGCGCGCCTGCAGTCGCTCTCGGGCGGCATGAAGCGGCGCCTGACGCTGGCCCGCGCGCTGGTCAACGACCCGGACATCGTCTTTCTCGACGAGCCGACCACCGGCCTCGACCCGCAGGCGCGGCACCTGATCTGGGAGCGCCTGAAGCGCCTCACCGCGCAGGGCAAGACGCTGATCCTGACCACGCACTTCATGGACGAGGCCGAACGCCTGTGCGACCGCCTCGCCGTGCTCGACCACGGTACGCTGGTCACCGAAGGCGCGCCGCGCGAGCTGATCGCCGCGCAGATCGAACCGCAGGTCGTCGAGGTTTTCGGCGACGGCGCGCCCGACTGGGCGAGAACGCAGCGCGGCCTCGGCGAGCGTCTCGAAGTCGCCGGCGACACCGCCTTCTTCTACTGCCGCGACGCGGCGCTGCTGCTCGCCGCGCTGGCCGGCGAACCCGCCTTGCGCTACGTGCACCGCGCCGCCAGCCTCGAGGACGTTTTCCTGAAACTGACCGGACGCGAGTTGAGGGATTAACCATGCCGACGCCCAGCCTCTTCTCCCTCCCCCGTCCCGGCCTGCGCTGGCTGCCGGTCTGGCGGCGCAACTTCCTCGTCTGGCGCAAGCTGGCGATCCCGTCGGTGCTCGGCAACCTCGCCGACCCGCTGATCTACATGCTGGGCCTCGGCTACGGCCTCGGCGCGCTGCTGCCGCCGATCGGCGGGGTGAGCTACGTGAGCTTCCTCGCCGCCGGAACGGTGGTCGCCAGCACGATGAACGCGGCGACCTTCGAGGCGCTCTATTCGGCGTTCTCGCGCATGCACGTGCAGAAGACCTGGGAGGCGATCCTCAACACGCCGCTCTCGCTCGACCACGTGCTGGCCGGCGAACTCGTCTGGGCGGCGAGCAAGAGCCTGCTCTCCGGGCTGGCCATCCTGCTCGTCATCGCCGCGCTCGGGCTGACCGCCTCACCGCTCGCGCTGTGGGTGATCCCGGTCATCTTCCTGACCGGCCTCGCTTTCGCCGCGTTGGGCCTGATCGTCTGCGCGCTGGCGCCGTCCTACGATTTCTTCATGTACTACTTCACGCTGTTCATCACGCCGATGCTGCTCGTCTCCGGCGTCTTCTTTCCGGCCGACCAGCTGCCAGCCGCGCTGCACCTGCTGGCCGGCTGGCTGCCGCTCTCGCACGCCGTGCAGCTGGCCCGCCCGCTGCTGCTCGGCGAGGTGCCGGCCAACGCGATCGGCCATGTCGCCGCGCTGCTCGCCATCGCCGCGCTCGCCTTCGGCGTCGCCACCGTACTGACGCGGCGGCGGCTGCTCAAGTAGCGGCGCTTTTCTCCGACCGATCCAATTTCAGGAAAATGCGATGTCCAGTGAACACAGCGACGAAGAAAGCCTCGATGCGCCGCCGAAAAGAAAATTCCGGCTGACGCCGGCGGTCATTCTGATCCTCCTGAGCAGCACCTTTTTTCTCCTGCTGGTCGGCGGCAGCGTTTTCCACTTCCAGTCGGGCAGTGCGCTGAAAGCCGAGTTGGCAGCGACTAAAAAGGCGTTGTCGGAGAAGACCGCGTTGATCGACGAAGTCCAGGCGCAGGGCCGGGACCTGTCGAAGCAGTTGAGCGCCTTGCGCACCGAGATTGCGGCCGCCAAGGCGGAAACCGCTGCCGCGCTTGCCGCTCTTCCTCCTCCCGCTGCCGCTGCCGTAGCGGTGCCGAGCCCGCCAGCGCCCGCCGTCGTTCCCGCAAAGACGCCGGCCGCTGCCGTAAAGCCGCAGCCGGCCGCCAGCGAACTTTCGAACACCACATTCGACGCGCCGCCGGACGAAATGAAAAAAACGGCGCCGGTCGCCCGACGGGCGGCTGCGGCAAGAGCCAAGCTGGCGGTTCAGGATTGCCAACTGGTGGGCAAAGGTGCCGAGGAGCAGGCCACGACACTAAAGCGCTGCATGCAGATTCTCGACGGCGGCCGCTGACCCCGGCGACCCGGCCGGCGCCATGCCTTTTTGCTTATAGGAATAATCCGCTGCTGCTGTTATGGTCGTGCGCAACTGTCATCAAACCCGTCATCGATCTTGGGCCTCATGAATCCTCATTCCAAAGCGGGACGAACGCTCCTGCTGCGCGGGCCGCTCGTGCTAGCCAACTCCTCCGTGCTGAACGAGCGCGTCGATGAAACGCGCCTTAATTTGCCGCAACGGGCCATTTGATGGAGCGCGGCAACGTCACCCTGACCGCTTCCGGGCAGGACGCCCGGATCGACGAGTTCAGGAAGGCTTGCGACTGTGGTGCCTGCTTGATCGTCGTGCGCGGACGGCAGCAGGGAAAGCGTTATGAATTGTCGGCGCCATCGATGCGCATCGGGAGGGAAAGCACCTCAGATATCCTGATCGACGATCCCAAGGTTTCCCGTTGCCAGGCGATCATCCACAGCAGCGGCGGGGTCGTCACGCTGGTCGATGGCGGGTCAAAGAACGGTTCATTCGTCAATGACCGGAAGGTGCACGGCGGCGCGTCGGTTGTTCTGAGCAAGGAGGACATGATCAAGGTGGGCGACACGGTATTGAAATACCTGCCGCGCGGCGCGCTCGAGACCTACTACATCGGCATTCTCGAGGCCAGGGCGCACATCGATCACCTGACTCAGGTCTACAACAAGCAATACATTCTCGATGCCATGGAAACCGAGTTCAAGCGCGCCCGCGCGCTGGGCACCGAGTTTAGCCTGCTGTTCATCGATCTGGATCATTTCAAGCGCATCAACGACACCTTCGGTCATGATTCCGGCGATGGCATGCTGATCGAAGTCAGCGCCGTGCTGCGCGGCGCGGTTTCTGCCAATCGCGGCATTTTCGGGCGCTTTGGCGGAGAGGAATTCGTCGCGCTGCTGCCGGGGCATTCCAGCGCAGAAGCACTGGAACTGGCCGAACTGACCCGCACCAGCGTCGAGCGCCACCCCTTCACGCTGGAGGACCGCACAATTGGCATGACGACGAGCATTGGTGTCGCCACCATGGCGGCAGAAACATCGAGTGTCAAAGAACTGCTCAAGCTGGCCGACAAGGCCGTCTATCTGGCGAAACACGGCGGCAGAAACCGGGTGTGCGACGGGTCGGCCTGAAGCGGCCCTCAGCCCAGTTTCCACTCCTGATACCTGAGCGCGGCCAGCGCGCCGGCGATGATCGCCAGGAAGCTGAGGATAGAGCCGGTCGCCAGCGTCGAAAAGCCGCTGATTCCCTGGCCGATCGTGCAGCCCATCGCGACGACACCGCCAAAACCCATCAACGCGGCACCGAGCAGATGGTTGGCCGTGTCCTCGACATCGCGGAAACCCTCCCAGCGGAAGCTGCGGCTGTAGAGCGCGTAAGCCATGCTGCCGGCAATCACGCCGAGTGCGCTGGCAACGCCGAAGCTGACGCCCCGGCTGCTGTCCGACCACAGCGTCAGCAGTTCGAGCGTGTAGGCCAGTGGCGCGACGAAGGTCAGCGACTCCATGCGCCCGCTGCTGGTCGCGACAAACGCTTCCTGCAGGGTTTCCGGGTCTTCGGCCAGATAGCCGAGGTGGCCGCTGACGTACCAGCCGCCAACGACGAGCAGGCCGACGGCGATGCCGCCCAGCAGGTTGTCGGCCGCGAGAAAATCGCGCCGCGCGAAGACGAAGGCGAGCAGGGCGCCGCCGACCGCCAGCGCGCAAACGATCAGCGCGCTGTCCGGGGCGACGCCGGTGGCGGCGAGCAGCGCTGGCAGGTCCTGTCCGCCGGGCAGGTGGATGCTCACCGTTTCCAGCACCTTGACGCGCAAGCTGCCGAACACGCCGCGCATCGTCATCAAGGTCACCAGCGCGACGACCAGCGCGACGACCAGCGATTTGAGGTTGCCGCCGCCAATGCGGATCAGCGTCTTGGCGCCGCAACCCGACGCGAGCACCATGCCGAAGCCGAAACACAGCCCGCCAACGAGGCAGGAAAGCCAGTTCAGATTGGACGTGCGATAGATCGATTTGCCAAGATCGATCTGCCCGCTGGCGTGCAGTGCCGCGCTGCCGAGAACGGCGACGGCGATCGCCAGCAGCCACATGCGCATGCGGCGCCAGTCGCCGCTCGTCACGATGTCGGCAACGGCGCCCATGGTGCAGAACTGCGTACGCCTGCCGACGACACCGAACGCGGCGCCCAGCGCGAAGGCCAGCCACACGATGTTGTTGGCCGAGGCGGGCGTTTCCATGGCGCTGCCTAGGCCGCGTAACGCGTCGGGTCGGGCAGTTCCGCGGCGGCAAATCCCGCGCGCCGCAGGCGGCACGAATCGCAGGCCCCGCAGGCGCGGCCGTGCTCGTCTGCCTGATAGCAGGAAACGGTCAGTGCGTAATCGACGCCGAGTGCGGCGCCGCGATGGATGATCTCGGCTTTGGACAGCTCGATCAGCGGCGCGTGGATGGTCAGCCAGGCGCCCTCGACCGCCGCCTTGGTCGCGAGATTGGCCATCGTCTCGAAGGCGGCGATGAAGTCCGGCCGGCAATCGGGGTAGCCGGAATAGTCGACGGCATTGACGCCAACGAAAATGTCGCGGCAGCCGAGCACTTCCGACCAGGCCAGCGCCAGCGAGAGCATGACGGTGTTGCGCGCCGGCACGTAGGTCACCGGAATACCGGCTTGCACGCCGCCGGTCGGCACGTCGATGCTGCTGTCGGTCAATGCCGAGCCGCCGAACTGGCCGAGGTCGATCTTCATCACGCGGTGTTCGCGTGCGCCGAGCGCGTGTGCGACCTGCGCCGCGGCGTCGAGCTCGGCGCTGTGGCGCTGGCCGTAATCGAACGACACGCAGTAGCATTCGAAGCCGGCTGCGCGGGCAATGGCCAGCGTGGTCGCCGAATCGAGTCCGCCGGAGAGCAGGACGATGGCACGCCGGGGGGTATGGTCGGTAATTTTATGCATGGGCTGGCGAATATCAGGCTTTTGGATCGATGCCGGTACGGAACGCGCTGGCAGCGCTCGATTCCGGCAGCTCGCGCGACGATTTCTGGCCGCGTGGCGGCCTATTCGCCGACCAGCGCCGAGAGCTCGCGTTCAAGCAAGGCCTCGTCGCCGAGGTTGAGTTCGACGAGGCGGCGCAGGTGCGTCACGCTGTCGAGGTCGATATTGTGGCAGGCCAGGCCGGCGTAGCAGCCTGCAAGGTGCGTGACCCGGGTTTCCATGCGGATCTGGTCGCCCGCATCGTCGAGCCGCACGCGCAGCGTGCATTGCGTCCCGTTCTGGGGACGCGTCGCGGCCGGCAGGCGAACCAGCGCGCCCTTCAGCGAAAGGTCGAGCACCACGACGTCGACGCTGCCTTCGGGCAGGATCAGCTGTGCTGCAGTGTGAAAGGCGATGCGCGAATAGTGGCGGCGTTCATCGGTCATGGAAAACTCCTCTGGAATGACTACTTGCCCTGAGCATTACCCCAAAGCAGCTTGTGCAGCTGAACCTGGAAACGGACCGGCAGGCGGTCGGCGAGAATCCAGTCGGCCAGCGTGGTCGCCGGCAGATCGCCCTGCACCGGCGCGAAGAGCAGCGGGCAGCGCGTAGCGAGACGATGCGCATGCACGGTCTCGCGCGCCCATTCGTAGTCGGCCCGATCCTTCAGAACGAACTTGAGCTCGTCGCGCGCGTTGAGCAGGGCGAGGTTCTCCCAGCGGTTTTTGGCAAGCTCGCCGGAGCCGGGCGCTTTCAGGTCGACGATGCGCGAGACGCGCGGGTCGACGCCGGCGATATCGAGCGCGCCGGAAGTCTCCAGAGAAACGTCATGACCGGCGTCGCACAGCGCGCTCAGCAAGGGCAGGCAGGCTTTTTGCGCGAGCGGCTCACCGCCCGTCACGCAGACCCAGCGCGCGCCGTACTGCGCCACTTCGGCGAGGATTTCCGGCAGGCCGAGCGTGCGTCCGCCCGAAAAAGCGTACTCGGTATCGCACCAGACGCAGCGCAGCGGGCAGCCGGTGAGGCGGACAAAAACCGTCGGCAGGCCGGCGCGCGAGGTTTCGCCCTGCAGGGAAAAAAAGATCTCGCTGATTTTCAGCGAGACCGCTTTTGCATGGCTCACCATGGCTGGCCGCCTATTTCTTCTTCAGCCGCTGCCTGGCCGTCGCCACCGACGGGCTGTCCGGATATTTGACCAGCACCGCTTCGAGCGTGTTTTTGGCGCCCTTGGCATCGCCGAGCTCCTGCTGGCAGGTCGCGATGTTGATCAGCGCATCGGGGGCCTTGGCGTGGTTCGGCCACTTTGCAATGAGCTGCTTTTGCGCCTCAATCGCCTTCTTGCAATCGCGCAGCGCGTAGTGCGCATTGCCCAGCCAGTATTGCGCGCTGGGCGCCAGCGCGCTGTCCGGATAGTTTTTCGGGAAGGCCTCGAAGGCAACGGCGGCTTCCTTGAGCTTGCCGGCCTTGAAGTGGTTGAGTGCGGCTTCGTAATCGGCCGCTTCGGCGTTCGGATCGGCGGCCTTGGCCGGCGGCGGTGCGCTGCCCGCTTCGGCCGGCTGGCTGTCGGCCGCTGCTGCGGCCTGCGGTTCGATCTTGCGCAGACGGCCGTCGAGATCGATGTAGAAATCCTGCTGCCGCTTTTTTGCCGATTCGAGTTCGTAGGTCAGCGTTTCGACCTGGCCGCGCAAACGGGCGCTTTCCTCGCGCAGCGCCTGGATCTGGTTGGCCAGATCGAACTGCGCCTTGGCCGTCGTATCGAGACGCTCGTTGCTCCTGATCGTCAGGTCGTTGATCTGGCGGCGGGCTTCATCGTCATCGAACATCCCCGCCTGCACCTGCTGCACGCCGGCGGCGAGCAGCAGGGAGAGAAAAACGCAACGCCAGCGACGCGCCGGCATTTTTAGAACTCGCCGCTGTAGAGCATGTCGCCGCGACGGTTTTCAGCCCAGGCGGCTTCGCTCTGACCTTCGTTCTTCGGCTTCTCTTCGCCGAGGCTGACCGATTCGAGTTGCTCTTCGCGGGCGCCGAGCAGCATCAGCATCTTCTTCATCGCGTCGGCACGCTTCTGGCCGAGCGCGAGGTTGTACTCGCGGCTGCCGCGGTCGTCGGTATTGCCCTGGATCAGCATCTTGAACTGGCGGTTGTCGGCGAGGAACTTGGCGTGTGCGGCGACCAGATCCTTGTATTCGGCCTTGACTTCGAACTTGTCGTAATCGAAGTAGACGCTGCGCTTCGAAAGAATGCTCTTCGGATTGGTCAGCGCGTCCGGCAGGCCGCGCCCTTCGAGGCCGCCTGCCGTGACGGTGGACACGCCTGGCGTGCGCGATTCAACCGGCGCCCCAGCCTGCTCCGGGCCGGTCGGCGACGAGCCGCAGGCGGTGAGCAGGGCAGCAATGGTGATGGCAAAAGCGGCGGTGACGATCGGGCGATTCATGGTAGTTCTCCTGCGATGGATTTTTAAAGGTTGAAAAGACGGTTACTTGCTGAATGGACCCCACGCCGGTTCGCGAACGTCGCCGGCCGGGATGGAAAGGCGCTGCTTGATGCGGCCATCGATCGATACGGCCGAGAGTACGCCGCGACCGCCCATTTCGGTAGCGATCAGGATCATCCGGCCGTTTGGTGCGAAACTTGGCGATTCGTCCTTGTGCGAGTCGGTCAGAACCTGCACCTGCTTGCTCGCCAGATCCATCACCGCCAGGCGGAAACCGCCGTCGCGCCGGCTGATGAAGGCCATCGCGCGGCCATCGGGAGAGAGGCGTGGCGTCACGTTGTAGCTGCCGTCGAAGGTGACGCGCTGGACGTCGCCGCCGTTGGCGCTGATCCGGTAGATCTGCGGGCTGCCGCCGCGATCCGACGTGAAGTAGATGGACTGGCCGTCCGGCGTGAAGTTCGGCTCGGTATCGATGGCGCTCGAGCTGGCCAGGCGACGTACGCCGGAGCCATCGGCGTTGACGATGAAGATCTGCGAACCGCCGTCCTTCGAGAGTACGACGGCGAGCCGCTGTCCGTCGGGCGACCAGCCCGGTGCGGAGTTTGACCCCTTGAAGTTGGCGACCACGACTCGCTTGCCGGTGTTCAGCGAGTGCACGAAGATCATCGGCTTCTTGTTCTCGAACGAGACATAGGCCAGACGGCCGCCGTCGGGCGACCAGGTTGGCGAGATGATCGGTTCCTTGGAAATCAGCGCGGCCTGCGCATTCTGGCCGTCGGCATCGGCGATGTGCAGTTCGTAGCGCGCTGGACCTCCCTTGACGACGTAGGCGATGCGCGTCGAAAAGATGCCCGGTTCGCCGATCAGTTTTTCGTAGATCACGTCGGCGATGCGGTGGCCGGCCGTGCGCAGCATCGGTGTCGAGGTGACGAAGGCCTGACCGGCGAGCGTCGCCTGCTTGTTCACGTCGTAGAGACGGAAACGTGCTTCCTGGCGCCCGTCGCCCGCTGCGCCGATGCTGCCGGCGGCCAACGCGTCGGCGCCGCGGTTTTTCCAGTCGCCGTAGGCCGGCGTCGAGGCTTCGGTCAGCGCGCTGCCGCTCATGTCGATCATCTTGAACAGGCCGCTGCGCTCGAGGTCGCCGCGCACGACCGAAGTCAGCGCCCGCGAAACGCCCACCTCGCCGCCAAAATCGGCAATCGCCAGCGGGATGCGATTGGCGCCGGCACCGGTAATCTCGATCGTCAGTTCGGCGCGGGCGGGGGATTGCAGCAGGACGAGTGCGGCGCAGGCAAGCAGACTCAGGCTGCGCAGTTTGTGCAGGGAGCTAAGCATGGGGGCGGAGGCGTCCATTGAAGAATCGGCGATTATATCGCCTCGTCGCGCGAAGCTTCTGTAACGGAACGTAATTTTGCCGAAAGAAGTGCGCAGCAGGCTACTCGTCGACCGGCCGGTAGGGGATTTTCAGGATGCGCTCGAAGAGTTCGGGCTGGTCGGGCTTGGGCAGCGGCGACGATTTCAGGATGGCACGCTCGATCGCCGCGTCGAGTAGCGGATTGCCGCTCGATTTGCGCACCTTGACGCCGAGCACCTCGCCGGAGGGCAGTTGGGTGACCTCGAATTCGGCCAGCGGATTGCCCTGAATGCCCGGTGGCAGGACGATGTTGCCACGAATCTTGCCGGCGATCTTGCCGATATAGCTCGCCAGTCCGCGATTGCGTGCCGCGCTTGCCTGCTCGGCCTTGAGCTGGTTCATCTGGCTGGCCTCGGCCGCCGCGCGCGCGCGCTGGTCCTGCACTGCCTTCTGCTGGTCGAGCTGTTTCTGCTCGCGCGCCAGTTCCTTCTTCCAGTCCGGCTCCTCGCGCTTGGCTTCCTCTTTCTTCGGCTCGGGCTTCTTGGCTTCTGCCTTGGGCAGCTCCGTTTTTTTCGGCGGCTCCTTCGGCTTCTTCTCTTCCTTGACCACGATGTCGGGCTTGGGCAGCGGCTTCGGCTCGACCTTCGGTTCGGGCTTCGGCTCCGGTTTGGGTTCCGGCTTTGGCTCGGGGGGCACTTCGGGAAGTGGTTCCGGCTTGACGACCGGAGCCGGCGCCGGCGCGGCGCGCCAGACTTCGACCTCGACCGAGGTCGGTGCCTGGCTTTTCCACTGCACGCCGAAAAAGAGCGCGGCAATCAGCAGCAGATGGACCGTTGCGGCGAGCGCCAGCGACTTCCACTTGGCCGGTTCTTGCTGGGGACGCAGGATCACGGACTTACTTGCCGCCGAGTTGAACGTTCAGCGCAACACGCTTGACCTGCTGGCGCTGCAGTTCGTCCATCACTTCGAGGACGGCTTCATACTTGACGTTCTTGTCGCCGGAAATCAGCACCGGCTGCTCCGGGCTGACCGCCTGCGCTTCGAGTACTGCCTGCGCCAGCTCCTTGCGGCTGACATCGCGTTCGCTGCTGCTGTGCGCCCGGTCGACGAGCGCCAGCGTGCGGTCGGCATGGATGATCACCTCGAGCGGCTTTTCGGCCGATTGCGCGGCCTTGCCGACCGACGGCAGGTCGATGTTGGCAGTGGTCATCATCGGTGCCGTGACCATGAAGATGACGAGCAGCACGAGCATGACGTCGATGTAGGGAACGACGTTGATTTCGTTTTTCAGACGGCGCGGACGCATGGACTGTGTGCTTCCTTTTAACGCATTTGCCGTTGCAGGATGTTCGAGAACTCTTCCATGAACGACTCGAAGCGGGTGGCCAGGCGGTCGATGTCATGGGCGAAGCGGTTGTAGGCGAGCACCGCCGGAATCGCCGCGAAGAGGCCGATGGCGGTGGCGACCAGCGCCTCGGCGATGCCCGGCGCGACCGCCGAGAGCGTCGCCTGGCCGACGTTCGAGAGGCCGCGGAACGAGTGCATGATGCCCCACACCGTGCCGAACAGGCCGATGTAGGGGCTGACCGAGCCGACCGAGGCGAGGAAGGCGAGGTGCGATTCGATGGTGTCCATCTCGCGCTGCAGGGTGGCGCGCATGGCGCGCCGCGAGCCGTCGACGACGTCCTTCGAGTCGAGGTTTTTCTGGCTGCGCAGCTTGGTGAATTCGCGGAAGCCCGCTTCGAAGATGCGCTCCATGCTGCCGGCGCTGTGCCGGTCGTTGGCGGCGCTCTGGTAGAGGCTGTTCAAGTCGCCGCCGCTCCAGAAGTCGCGCTCGAACTGTTCGGTCTGCGCGCGTGCCGTCTTCACCGCGTAGAGCTTGCGGAAAATGTAGTACCACGACATGAACGAGACGCCGGCGAGAAGGAGCATGACGGCCTGGACGACGGCGCTGGCATTGAGGATCAGGTGCAGGATCGACAGGTCTTGCGAAACGTTCATTGCAGGGCTTCCAGTCTGGTGCGCAAAAAGGGCGGGATCGAGGTGATTTTCATCTGGGCGGCGTTGACGCAAACGATCTGGATCGTGCCGCCGACCAGTTCGTCCCAGCCGCTGGCAAGGGCCGGGTTGGCGCGCCGGATGTGCTGGCGAAAGAAAATCTGCGCACGAGTGATTTTTTCGACTTCGAGGCTGACGCTCAGTTGCTCGTCGAGCCGTGCCGGCTTCAGGTATTCGAGATTGACGCTGCGCACGACGAAGGCAATTCCCGGGTCGCGCAGCAGGTCGGCCTGATCGTGGCCGATCGCGCGCAGCCACTCGGTGCGGCAGCGTTCGAGGAATTTCAGGTGGTTGGCATAATAGACCACGCCGCCGGCATCGGTATCCTCGTAGTAGACACGCACCGGGATGCTGAAGGCGTCGGCTTTTTTTTCTGCTTTCATGGGGGCGTGATTCTAACCCAGGCGCAGGTCGGCCGAATGTAAGCGTTTGTCACGGTTCGCCGGCCCCCTGACGCTTTTCCGAACCGTCGTCGGGGTCGATGCTTTCGAGCAGGACGAAGAAACGGCGGTAGAAATCGGGATCGGCAATCGTTTCCTCGCCAACCTTCATCAGGCTGTCGCCTTCGGCCATGAAGGGCAGCGCGATCGAGCCGAGTCCGCTCAGGCTGACGGCGGCACTGTTGCTGCGTGCTTTCAGTTCGTAGTGCGTCTGGCGCGCGCTGGCGTAGAGCACCGATCCGTTGCTGGTCGGCAGGCAGGACAGCGAAATGTTCAGCTCCGTATGCTGGTTGTGCACCGGCTGGAAGAACTTGCTGCCCTGGATTCGCGCGGGCTTCGATGCGTCGACCTGATAGCCCTGGCTGAGCAGCGCGCGCTGCCCCGATTCGCAGATGCTCTGCGCGCTCAGCGGCGAGCGGTGCTCGAAGGGCGATTCGGTGGAAAAACTTTCCTTTTGGTAAGTCACCGGCTTGCTCGGCGTGGCACAGCCGCCCAGGCCGGCGAGCACGGCCAGCCATGCCGCGAGGAAGGGACGCATTTTTCGCTGTTTTTCATTCATGGTGCGCTACGACTCCTGCCAGAGCACGTTCGATTCGCCCGGTGCGGCAAGCCCGAGATGGCGATAAACCGCAGCGGTTGCCACGCGCCCGCGCGGCGTGCGCTGCAGATAGCCCTGCTGGATCAGGTAGGGTTCGAGCACGTCCTCGATCGTGTCGCGCGCTTCGCCGATCGCCGCGGCGAGGTTGTCGACGCCGACCGGGCCGCCGGCGAACTTGTCGATGATCGCCGAGAGCAGCTTGCGATCCATGATGTCGAGGCCGCCGTGGTCGACGTCGAGCATGATCAATGCCAGATCGGCGACTTCCCGCGAGATGTGGCCGGCGGCCTTGACCTCGGCGAAGTCGCGAACGCGGCGCAGCAGGCGGTTGGCGATGCGCGGCGTGCCGCGCGAACGCTTGGCGATTTCCAGCGCGCCGCCGGGGTCGGCCGGAACATTCAGCAGCTGCGCCGAGCGCGTGACGATGTGCGTCAGTTCTTCCGGCGTGTAGAACTCGAGGCGCGCGACGATGCCGAAGCGGTCGCGCAGCGGGTTGGTCAGCATGCCGGCGCGCGTCGTCGCGCCGACCAGCGTGAACGGCGGCAGGTCGAGCTTGACCGAGCGCGCCGCCGGTCCTTCGCCGATCATGATGTCGATCTGGAAATCCTCGAGCGCCGGGTAGAGGATTTCCTCGACGACCGGCGAGAGGCGGTGGATTTCGTCGATGAACAGCACGTCGTGCGGTTCGAGGTTGGTCAGGATCGCCGCGAGGTCGCCGGCGCGTTCGAGCACCGGGCCCGAGGTCGAGCGCATGTTGACGCCCATCTCGGTGGCGACGATGTGCGCCAGCGTCGTCTTGCCGAGGCCCGGCGGACCGAACAGCAGGACGTGGTCGAGCGAATCGCCGCGCCGCTTGGCGGCCTCGATGAAGATAGCCAGCTGCTCGCGGATCTTCGCCTGGCCGACGTATTCGGCGAGCCGCTTGGGGCGCAGCGCGCGCTCGATGACCTCTTCCTGCGCCGACTTCGATCCGGCGGAAATCAGGCGCTCGGCCGGTGCCTCGCTGAAGGCACCTGAGAAATCGTCGGTCTCGATCATGACGCGGTCGAGCTGTCGCTGTCGCTATGCGCCAGCCACTCGCGGATCAGTACCTGGCCGAGCGCGAGCAGCGTCGGGCCGAGGAAGAGGCCGATGAAGCCGAAAACCAGCACGCCGCCGAACACGCCGACGACGATCAGGAGCAGCGGCAGGCTCGAGGTGCGCGAAATGAGCACCGGCTTGACGAAGTTATCGACGCTGCTGATCCCGAACATTCCCCACAGCACCATGAAGATCGCCCAGCCTGCCTCGCCGCCGTTGTAGAGCCAGACGGCGGCGCCGACCCAGATCAGCGTCGCGCCGATCACCGGCACCATCGAGAAGAAGAAGGTCGCGAAGGTCAGCATGATGACGCCGGGAACGCCGGCGATGATGAAGCCGATCATCGCGACAAGCGCCTGCGCCGCTGCCGTGCCGACGATGCCGATCATGACGCCGGTGACCGTGGCGTCGGCCAGCTTCAACATGCGCTCGCCGAGTTCGCCGGCCAGCTTGCGGCTGCCGGTGCGCAGCGCCGCGGCGTAGATGTGCGCATCGCGGAAGATGAAGAAGACGAAGAAGATGACCAGCAGCAGCTGCAGCAGGCCCTGCGCGAACAGCGAAACGGTGAGCAGTGCGAGCTTGCGCGTCGGGTCGATGAACTGGCGCAGCAGCTTGTTCATTTCCTCGCGGCTCTCGACGAGCTTGTGCCAGTAGTCGCCGATGTCGGTGCCAAAGATCGGCAGCGTCTTGACCCAGTCCGGCGCGTTGGCCGGCAGGCCGTCCTCGAGCATCGGCTTCAGGAAACGGATGGCCAGTTCGATGCCGTCGGCCAGCGAGCCGGAAAGCAGCGCCATCGGCCCGACGAGCAGCAGCAGCAGGAGCAGCGACATCAGTGCCGCGGCGAGACTGCTGCGTCCGCCGCACAGCGCGAGCAGGCGGTTGCGCACCGGCAGCGTCGTCACGCAGATGACGACGGCAAAAAGCAGCGTGCCGGTGAACGGCATCAGCACGGCAACGCAGCCGATCAGCAGCAGGGCAACCAGAGCGAGCTGGAGAACCAGCTTCTGGGTAGGGTTTATCGTCACATCACACTTTCGAAAGCAGCTTGAGCGCCTGGCGGATGCCGTCCGAGGTCGAGCAGTCGGCAGGTAGCTGCTTGAGCGCCGCCGATGCTTCGCGGTCATTGTAACCCAGCGCCAGCAACGCATTGAGGATGTCGCTCGAGCTGTCCGGCGCAAGCGCCGTGCCTGAGGGAATCGTTTCGGCGAGCTTGCCCTTCAGTTCGAGCAGCAGACGCTCGGCCGTTTTCTTGCCGATTCCCGGCACCTTGATCAGCCGGCCGACCTCCTGGCGCGCCACGGCCTGCGCCAGATCGCCGACTGACAGGCCGGAGAGCAGCGCCAGCGCCATGCGCGCGCCGACGCCGGTGATCCGGATCAGCTGGCGAAAGGCGAAGCGCTCGGCCTCGCTGGCAAAGCCGTAGAGGAACTGCCCGTCCTCGCGCACGATGAAGTGCGTGCGCAGGACGACCTTCTCGCCGCTGGCCGGCAGGTTGTAGAAGGTGCTCATCGGCACATCGACTTCGTAGCCGACGCCATGCACGTCGATGACGACCTGCGGCGGGTTCTTTTCGAGCAGGATTCCGGTGAGGCGGCCGATCATTGGTGACTCCCTGTATTAAAGTGTTTTCAGACCAGCCGCCCGTTGCGCACGCGCAGCCCCTTGGTCGCCAGTGCGCCGAGCCCCTGCCCGCCGTGCGCGTGGGCGATCGCGCAGGCCAGCGCGTCGGCGGCGTCGGGACTCGGGTCGCCGGGCAGTGCGAGCAGGCGGCGCACCATGTGCTGCACCTGCGTCTTGTCGGCGTGGCCGTTGCCGACCACCGCCTGCTTGACCTGCAAGGCAGTATATTCGGCCACCTCCAGCCCGCCGGCAACCAGCGCGGTGATCGCCGCGCCGCGCGCCTGGCCGAGCAGCAGCGTCGATTGCGGATTGACGTTCACGAAAATGATTTCGACGACCGCCTGATCGGGCCGGTGCGCCGCGACCAGTTCGCGCAAGCCGGCGTAGATGGTGCCCAGGCGCGTCGGCAAGGGCGCCTTGGCGTCGGTCCTGATGCAGCCGCTCGAGACGTAGGCGAGCGTGTTGCCGGTCTTCTCGATCAGCCCGAAACCGGTAATGCGCAGCCCCGGATCGACGCCGAGGATGCGGATCGTCTTCTGTCCGGCATCGCTCATCGGCTGCCCGCCCGCGCCAGATAGACCCCGCCGACCGCCAGCACCATGCCGGCCAGCGCCAGCCCTTCGAGCGTTTCGCCGAATACCGCCCAGGCGATCAGCGCCGTGGTCGGCGGCGTCAGGTAGAAGAGGCTCGCCACATTGACCGCGCTGCCGTTGCGGATCAGCACGTTGAGCAGGCTGATCGCGCCGAACGAGAGGACCAGGACGAGCCAGAGCAGGGCAAAGACAAACTGGGGCGTCCAGTCGACCGTCATCGTCTCGCTGGCCCCGGCGACCAGTGCCGTGAGCACGGCGGTCGGCAGGAACTGGATCACCGAGCCGCTACGCAGGTCGAAATGCGGGCAGAAGCGTTTCTGGTACAGCGTGCCGACGGTGATGCCGAACAGCGCGGCGAGCGCCGGGAGCAGCATCGCGCCGAGCGGCAGATTTCCCAGCTTGTTGGCGAGCACCAGCGTGACGCCGACGAAACCGAGCGCGAGGCCCAGCCACTGCTTCGCCGTGACGCGCTCGCCGAGCAGCCAGCCGGCGCCGCAGGCGGTCAGCAGCGGCTGCATGCCGACCAGCAGCGCGGTGATGCCGGCCGGCAGGCCTTGCTTGATGGACATGAAGACGCCGCCGAGGTAAAGCCCGTGCATCAGCAGGCCGGACACCGCGATGTGCGCAACCCGCCGCGGATCGCGCGGCCACGGCGCACGGGTGGCCAGGGCGAAGCAGCTCATCAGTCCGAGGACGAGCAGATAGCGGCAGAGCAGGAAGGTCAGCGGCTCGGCGTAGGGCAGGCCGAACTTGGCGCCGACAAAACCGGTGCTCCACAGGAATACGAAGAGGAAGGGGAGCAGGGCTTGAAGAGGGGGCATGAGATTGATTTTTTGCGCAGCGGCAAGTGTATCAAGCATTGCGGCCGTGCGCGCCAATGGCAGCGCTCTTCCTGTCGCCGGACAGTGCGACACTCCTGCACAACTTCGGTAGAATCACCCATTCGATTCGACCGTTACCGTTTTGGAGTTCCGCCATGCCCCAGTATCGTTCCCGCACCTCGACCCACGGCCGCAACATGGCCGGCGCTCGCGCCCTGTGGCGCGCTACCGGCATGAAGGACGGCGACTTCGGCAAGCCGATCATCGCCGTCGTGAACTCCTTCACGCAGTTCGTTCCGGGCCACGTGCACCTGAAGGACATGGGGCAGCTGGTGGCGCGCGAGATCGAGGCGGCCGGCGGCATCGCCAAGGAATTCAACACGATCGCCGTCGACGACGGGATCGCCATGGGCCACGACGGCATGCTCTATTCGCTGCCGTCGCGCGACCTGATCGCCGATTCGGTCGAGTACATGGTCAACGCGCACTGCGCCGACGCGATGGTCTGCATCTCGAACTGCGACAAGATCACGCCGGGAATGCTGATGGCAGCGATGCGCGTGAACATCCCGACCATCTTCGTTTCCGGCGGGCCGATGGAGGCCGGCAAGGTCCAGTTGCAGGGGCAGGTGATCCACCTCGACCTGGTCGATGCGATGGTCAAGGCCGTCGATGACAGCGTTTCGCAGGCCGACCTCGACGAGATCGAACGCTCGGCCTGCCCGACCTGCGGTTCGTGTTCGGGGATGTTCACCGCCAATTCGATGAACTGCCTGACCGAGGCGCTCGGTTTTTCGCTGCCCGGCAACGGCACGATGCTCGCCACGCACGCCGACCGCAAGGATCTCTTCCTGAAGGCCGGCCGCCAGATCGTCGAGCTTTGCAAGCGCTACTACGAGAACGACGACGCATCGGTTCTGCCGCGCGCGATCGGCTCGTTCGCGGCGTTCGAGAACGCAATGACGCTCGACGTCGCGATGGGCGGCTCGACCAACACCGTGCTGCACATCCTCGCCGCCGCGCAGGAAGCCGGCGTCAATTTCACGATGGCCGACATCGACCGCATCTCGCGCAAGGTGCCGTGCCTGTGCAAGGTCGCACCGATGACCGACAAGTACCACATCGAGGACGTGCATCGTGCCGGCGGCATTTTCGGCATCCTCGGCGAACTCGATCGCGCCGGCCTGCTGCACACCAAGGTGCCGACCGTGCACGCCAGGACGCTGGGCGATGCCCTCTCGGTGTGGGATGCGAGCCGCGCGCACGACCTCAAGGTGTCGACCTTCTACAAGGCCGCGCCGGGCGGCGTGCCGACGCAGACGGCGTTCTCGCAGAACCGCCGCTTCAACGAACTCGACCTCGACCGCACGCACGGCTGCATCCGCGACCGGGCCAACGCCTACTCGCAGGAAGGCGGCCTCGCCGTGCTCTACGGCAACATCGCGGTCGACGGCTGCATCGTGAAGACGGCCGGCGTCGACGAGAGCATCTGGAAGTTCACCGGCAAGGCACGCGTTTTCGAGAGCCAGGACGATGCCGTCGAAGCCATCCTCGGCGATGCCGTGCACGCCGGCGACGTCGTGGTGATCCGTTACGAAGGGCCGAAGGGTGGCCCGGGCATGCAGGAAATGCTCTATCCGACCTCGTATCTCAAGTCGAAGGGGCTCGGCAAGGCCTGCGCACTGCTCACCGACGGGCGTTTCTCCGGCGGCACCTCGGGCCTGTCGATCGGCCACGCCTCGCCGGAAGCGGCGCAGGGCGGCGCGATCGGCCTGGTCGAAGAGGGCGATTCGATCGAAATCGACATCCCGCAACGGCGCATCCATCTGGCGGTTGCCGATGCCGAACTGGTCAGGCGTCGTGCCGCAATGGACGCCAGGGGCGAACAGGGCTGGCAGCCGGCGGTCGAGCGGCAGCGTACCGTTTCGACGGCCTTGCAGGCTTACGCATTGATGACCACCTCGGCGGCCACCGGCGCGGTGCGCGACCTGTCGCAACTGAAGAAGCGCTGATCGTTTGTCGCTGGCTCGCTGTCAGTTTTCGGCATTCTGCGGTCAACGGCGGCGTGCTTCCGAGCGTTATGGCTACTACCGGCTACCGATTTGCAAATCCTCTTCATGAGGCTTTGCAAGTCGGGCAAAGTGAAATAAGATCGGCGCGTTGTACCCTACCTATTCAACGGAGCGAGAGAATGAAAGCAATCTACGTGTCCCTGCTGGCTGCCGCCAGCATCCTGTCCGCTGGCGCCGTCCAGGCCGACGAAGCCCTGGCCAAGTCGAAGAACTGCCTGGCTTGCCACCAGGTGGACAAGAAAGTTGTCGGCCCGGCCTACAAGGACGTCGCCAAGAAGTACACCGCCAAGGACGAAGCCATGCTGGTCGAGAAGGTGCTGAAGGGCGGCAAGGGTTCCTGGGGTCCGGTGCCGATGCCGCCGAACGCTGCGGTCAAGCCCGAAGAAGCAACCAAGCTGGTCAAGTGGATCCTCAGCCTGAAGTGATCGCTGATCGGCAAGAAAAAAACCGGCCGCGTGCCGGTTTTTTCTTTTCCGGCTGCCGTACGGCGCACATCCCCTGTTTGCCCTGTTTGTATTGACAAGGCCGCAGCGCCTCAGCAGAATCGGCCGTTGCGCCTGTTCCTTTCATCCCGCACCGTCCCGGAGGTAGAACCATGCAGTTTTCCCGCGTTCCCAGTACGACACTTGCCATCGTCGCCGCCATTGCCCTGATGGGTTGCGGTCAGAAGGAAGAGCCGAAACCGCAGGCCGCGGCACCGGTCGCCGCACCCGTGCCGGCAGTGAAGCCGGAAGTCACCGTCAAGCTCGGCCATGTGGCGCCGCTCACCGGCCCGCAGGCGCATCTGGGCAAGGACAACGAAAACGCCGCCCGGCTGGCGGTCGATGAACTGAACAGCCAGAATCTCGAAATCGGCGGTGCCAAGGTCAAGTTCGAACTGCTCGCCGAGGATGACCAGGCCGACCCGAAACAGGGCACCATCGTTGCCCAGAAGCTGGTCGATGCCAAGGTCAACGGCGTGATCGGCCACCTCAATTCGGGGACCACCATTCCGGCCTCGAAGATATATTCCGATGCCGGCATTCCGCAGATTTCCGGTTCGGCGACCAATCCGAAATACACGCAGCAGGGCTTCAAGACCGCTTTCCGCGTGATGGCCAACGACGTCCAGCAGGGCAAGAGCCTCGGCGAGTATGCCAGCAAACAACTGGCGGCGAAGACCGTCGCCATCATCGACGACCGCTCGGCCTACGGCCAGGGGCTGGCCGACGAGTTCAGGAAGGCTGTCGAAGCGGCGGGTGTCAAGGTCGTCGCCAGCGAGTTCACCAACGACAAGGCGACCGATTTCGCCGCCATCCTGACCAAGATCAAGTCGAAGAAGCCGGACCTGGTCTTCTACGGCGGTATGGACGCGCAGGGCGGCCCGATGGCCAAGCAGATGAAAACGCTAGGCCTCAAGAAGACCAAATTCCTGACCGGCGACGGCGGCTGCACCCCCGAGTTCATCAAGCTCGGCGGCGAGGCCACCGAAGGCCAGTACTGCTCGCTGCCCGGCGTGCCGCTCGACAAGATGCCCGGCGGCAAGGCCTTTGGCGACAAATTCACCGCCAAGTACGGGCAGATCCAGCTTTACGCGCCGTATGTCTACGATGCCGTGATGGTCGCGGTCGATGCCATGAAGCGTGCCAATTCGGTCGATGCCGCCAGGTATCTCGGCGAAATCGGCAAGACTGACTACCAGGGCGTCACCGCGAAAATCCAGTTCGACGAACTCGGCGATCTGAAGGGAGGCTCGGTTTCGCTCTATCAGGTCAAGGACGGCAAGTGGGAATTCCAGGAAACGCTCGGCGGCGATCCGCTCGCTGCCACCAAGGAAGCGGTGGTCGAAGCCAAGGAGGCCGTCAAGGAAGCGGCCCAGGCAACCGGCGAAGCCGCCAAGGCCGCCGTCGATAAAAAATAGGGCATCGCCCGATTCTCGGGATGGAACGGCACCTTCGGGTGCCGTTTCTGCATCCACTGTTTCACCATTTTCTGGTTCCCGATGGATATCTTCATCCAGCAAATCATCAATGGTCTCGTGCTCGGCAGCATCTACGCGCTGGTCGCGCTCGGCTACACGATGGTGTACGGCATCATGGGGCTGATCAACTTCGCGCATGGCGAGGTGGTGATGATCGGCGCGCTGGTGGCGCTGGGCGTCATCAAGCTGCTCGCGGGCAGCGGGCTGCCCGGCGTCGTTGTCGTGCTGATCGGGTTGATGGCCGCCGCGCTGGTCTGCATGGCGGTCGGCTTTTTCATCGAGCGCATCGCCTACCGGCCGCTGCGCCGGGCGCCCAAGCTCGCGCCGCTGATCACGGCGATCGGCGTCTCGATCGTCCTGCAGAACCTCGCGATGCTGATCTGGGGGAGAAATTACCACGCCTTCCCGCCGATCCTGCCGAACGGCGAGCACGAAATTCTCGGCGCGACGATCACCAGCGTGCAGATCGCCATCGTCCTCATCGCCGCGACGACGATGGCCGGGCTGATGCTGCTCATCCACCGCACCCGCCTCGGCCGCGCCATGCGCGCCACCGCCGAGAACCCGTCGATTGCCCAGCTGATGGGCGTGAACATCAACCAGATCATTTCGCTGACCTTCGTCATCGGCTCGGCGCTGGCCGCGCTGGCTGGCGTGATGGTCAGCGCCAACTACTCGATCGCCCACTACTACATGGGCTTCGTCCTCGGCCTCAAGGCCTTCACCGCGGCGGTGCTCGGCGGAATCGGCAACCTGGCCGGCGCGATGCTCGGCGGCATCCTGCTCGGCCTGATCGAGTCGCTCGGCGCGGGCTATATCGGCGACCTGACCGGCGGCTTTTTCGGCAGCAACTATCAGGACGTCTTCGCCTTCCTGGTGCTGATCACCGTGCTCGTCTTCCGCCCGTCCGGGCTGGTCGGCGAGAAAGTGGCGGAGCGCGCATGACCTCGCTGGTGACTTTTTTCGAAAGCCTGCGCCACAACCGCCGCGCCGCGCTTGGCGCGCTGGTCTTCCTCGGCATCGTGCTCGCCGTGCTGCCGTTCACGGTCGGCAGCCTGCTCGGCAATTCCTGGCTGCGCATCCTCGATTTCGCGCTGCTCTACATCATGCTGGCGCTCGGGCTGAACATCGTCGTCGGCTTCGCCGGCCTGCTCGACCTGGGCTACATCGCTTTCTACGCGGTCGGCGCCTATTTCTACGCGCTGCTGGCCAGCCCGCACTTCGGCCTGCACCTGCCGGTCTGGCTGATCATCCCGGGCGGTGCCGCGCTCGCCGGCCTGTTCGGCGTCATCCTCGGCGCACCGACGCTGCGCCTGCGCGGCGACTACCTGGCAATCGTCACGCTCGGCTTCGGCGAGATCGTCCGCATCTTCATGAACAACCTCAATGCGCCGGTCAATATCACCAACGGCCCGCAGGGCATTTCCGGGATCGACCCGATCAACATGGGCGGCGTCACGCTGGCCAGGCCGGTCGATTTTCTCGGCATCACGATTCCCTCGCTACACGCCTACTACTACCTCTTCCTGGCGCTCGCGCTGCTCATCGTCTTCATTTCGATCCGCCTCGAGGATTCGCGCATCGGCCGCGCCTGGGTGGCGATCCGCGAGGACGAGATCGCCGCCAAGGCCTGCGGCATCGACACGCGCAACGTCAAGCTGCTCGCCTTTGCGATGGGTGCGAGCTTCGGCGGCGTCGCCGGCGGGTTGTTCGCCGGCTTTCAGGGCTTCGTCAGCCCCGAGTCGTTCAGCCTGATGGAGTCGGTGATGGTCCTCTGCATGGTCGTTCTCGGCGGCATGGGCAACATTCCCGGCGTCATCCTCGGCGGCATCCTGCTCACCGTCCTGCCGGAAGCCTTCCGGCACGGCGCCGGCCCGGTGCAGATCGCGCTGTTCGGCAAGATACTGCTCGACCCCGAGGCGCTGCGCATGCTCGCCTTCGGCCTCGCCTTGATCGTCGTCATGCTCTACCGTCCGGCCGGCCTCTGGCCGTCGGCGACGCGTCGGCGCGAATTCAGGGGAGGCGGGGCATGAGCGCGCCGCATTTACCGCCGCAGCGGCCACCGCATTTGCCACCACTCCTCGAAGCCAGGAACGTCGCCAAGCACTTCGGCGGCGTCAAGGCGCTACGCGACGTCTCGCTGACCATCCGCCAGGGCGAGATCTACGGACTGATCGGCCCGAACGGCGCCGGCAAGACGACCTTCTTCAACGTGCTGACCGGCCTCTACCGCCCGGATGGCGGCGAACTCGTTTTCGACGGCGCGCCGCTGCAGGCCAGCGCGCCGCATCTGGCGGCGCAGCGCGGCATCGCGCGGACCTTCCAGAATATCCGCCTGTTCGGCAACATGAGCGCACTCGAGAACGTGATGGTCGGCCGCCATGTGCGAACGCGCGGCGGCGTGATCGGCGCCGTCCTGCGCAACCGTGCGACGAAGCGTGAAGAGGCGGCAATCCGCCGCCGTGCCGAGGAATTGCTGCACTACGTCAATATCGCCGACCGCGCCCACGATCTGGCCCGCCATCTCTCCTACGGCGACCAGCGCCGGCTCGAGATCGCCCGTGCGCTGGCCACCGAACCGAAGCTGCTGGCGCTCGACGAGCCGGCTGCCGGAATGAACGGCACCGAGACCGGCGAGCTGCGCGTGCTGATCGAAGGCATCCGCAAGGACGGCATTACCGTGCTGCTGATCGAGCACGACGTCAAGCTGGTGATGGGGCTTTGCGACCGCGTCGCCGTGCTCGACTACGGTGCGAAAATCTGCGAGGACGTCCCGGCAATCGTGCAGAAGGACACGCGCGTCATCGAAGCTTATCTGGGAGGCGCCGTTGCTTGAGGTAACCGGACTTCGCGTCGCCTACGGCGGTATTGCCGCCGTGCGCGGCATCAGCTTTCACGTGGCGCAGGGCGAGATGGTCGCCCTGATCGGCGCCAACGGGGCGGGCAAGACGAGCACGCTGAAAGCGCTGGCACGCCTGCTCGACGCGGCCGGCGGCAGCGTGCGCTATGGCGGCGACGAAATCTCCACCCTGCCGCCGCACCGGCTGGTGCGCGCCGGCATCGCGCTGGTGCCCGAGGGGCGCGGCGTCTTCCCGCGCATGACGATTGTCGAGAACCTGCAGATGGGCGCCTATTGTCGCGACGACCAGGCGGGTATCAAGGCCGACAGCGAGCGCATCTTTTCGTATTTCCCGCGTCTGCAGGAACGCGCGCTGCAACTCGCCGGTACGCTGTCGGGCGGCGAACAGCAGATGCTGGCGATCGGCCGCGCGCTGATGAGCCGGCCGAAGCTGCTGCTGCTCGACGAGCCGTCGATGGGCCTCGCGCCGATCATGGTGCAGAAGATCTTCGAGGTGGTCCGAACGGTGGCCAGCGAGGGAATGACCGTGCTGCTCGTTGAGCAGAACGCCAAGCTGGCGCTCGAAGTCAGCCAGCGCGGCTACGTCATGGAGAGCGGCGAAATCACGCTGACCGGCGAGTCGGCAAAGCTGCTCGCCGACCCCAAGGTACGCGCTGCGTATCTCGGCGAGTAGCCGAATTTTCGACGCTGCACGGCTTTGGCTGATGGGCTATATGCATTCTGAGGTTGGAACCAACCAACTTTTGCACACAACGGACAGCATGAAATTCGTTCTTCCCGCGAGCGGTAACTACGTAACTACCTATCGCACTCGCGAAAGACATCCTGCAATTCCGGATGGCCCTCTGCCGCGGCTACCAGTTTGCCAGAAAGTGGCCGGATGGCTTCAGCCATGGCGGTCGGGACGGCCTGCCAGGCATCCGTCAGCAAATGCGCCTCGCTGTCGGCAATCAGTCCCCCAAGAACGAGGGCTTGTTGACTATCCTTTTCTGCCTTTTCCTTGAACCCGCGCCGTTGCGTGCTGGCATACAGCTTGTGCCAGACGAAGCGGGCGGCCTGCGGTAGCCTGACCGGGATGCAGTGCCCACCTGCCAGAATGGCGGCTGGCTCCGGATCTTCGAGCAGATAGTCGTAGAACGGAACGGCCTGAGCGCACCATTCAAGCTCGGGCACGGCGACGATGGCGCCAAGGACATCTCCCGGCGTAAGCACGTCGACGCGCAGCCCATGCACGCCTGGCAACTTGACGGATGTTGATGGTGTGTGCGACGGCAGGCCGGGAATAGGAACAAACGGCAGGCCGGTCGCCTGGATCGTTGCAAGAAAAGGGAGCGGGGCGGCGAGTTTGAGACGCTTGCCTCTGGCGATGTCTACGTCTTGCGTTCGTGCGGCGACGGCCATGCCGCCCAGCTCGTTCAACCAGGACATGAATGCCAACGTGCCGACAAGGACCAGGCCAGCCTCGAAGGCCTGCCGGTTGTGTAATTCAACCATGACGCGCGCAACAGATTTGTCCGCGACCTGGAAGCCCAGCTTCCGGAGATTGGATACTTGTCTGGCTGCCCATTCGTGATACGCAATTTGCTGGCGAACGCTTTCGAGCTTGTCTGCATCCGTTTCGCTGCAAACGAACTTTTCTTCGGTCTTTCCTGGTACGGGGTAAAAAACGCGATACCAATACGCGTGACCGGTTCCCTTTCTGAGAGTAAGGGAGCCGGGCGTACCCGGAAGCAACTCACCTGCCGACAGCGTGCGCTCCTTGATCTCTGCATACTGAGTACGAAAAGCAAGTTCGTGTGTCCGGTACAAGCTATTACCCCATGAAATAAAAAAACATAGGGTAATGATAGCGCAAAATGCTCCTTAACAGGGTGTTGAAAAAGAACTCCGGGGTCAGGTCTAACATTCCAAGATTTTCCTTTCTGCCGATACTCGAACGATGTCCAGACCGCTGAGACTTGAATTTGCCGGTACGCTTTACCATGTGACTTCGCGCAGGGTGCGGCATTCCGCATACCCTTGCGCGGCTTTGGGAGATGTAATGCGCATGCCGTTGAACCCCCGTTTAATGATAAAATCATTAAAAATTCCGGGGAAATACTAAAAATGGCCTATTTTTACCAAGCCAAGCCAAGCCAAGCCAAGCCAAGCCAAGCCAAGCCAAGCCAAGCCAAGCCA
>JBAQRB010000027.1:0-19480 GCA_049295655.1 Rhodocyclaceae bacterium | reverse complement strand
ATGTCATGGCCGGCGAACTGCACGCCGAGTACGATGCCACGGACGCAGCCGTACTCGACGCCCAGCCGCGGCGCGTCAAGGTCGGCGGTCGCATCATGACCCGGCGGGTCATGGGCAAGGCCAGCTTCACGCACATCCAGGACATGTCCGGGCAGATTCAGCTGTATGTCCAGCTGGACGCCATCGGCAAGGACCTCTACGAGGAATTCAAGGTCTGGGACATCGGCGATATCGTCGGCGCCGAGGGCGTGCTGTTCAGGACCAAGACCGGCGAGTTGTCGGTGAAGGTCGACGCGCTGCGCCTGCTCACCAAGGCGCTGCGCCCGCTGCCGGAGAAGTTCCATGGCCTGACCGACGTCGAGCAGAAGTACCGCATGCGCTACCTCGACCTGATCACCAACGAGCAGTCGCGCTTCACCTTCGTTGCGCGCAGCCGGATGATCCAGTCGATCCGCAACTACATGATGGATCACGGCTTCCTCGAAGTCGAAACGCCGATGATGCACCCGATCCCCGGCGGCGCCTCGGCCAAGCCGTTCAAGACGCACCACAACGCGCTCGACATGGAACTCTTCCTGCGCATCGCGCCCGAGCTGTATCTCAAGCGCCTCGTGGTCGGCGGCTTCGAGAAGGTGTTCGAGGTGAACCGCAACTTCCGCAACGAGGGGATCAGCCCGCGCCACAACCCCGAGTTCACCATGATGGAGTTCTACGAGGCGTACACCGAATACCGCAAGCTGATGGATTTCACCGAAGGCCTGCTGCGCCACGCGGCGCGCGACGCGCTCGGCACCGAAGTGTTCGAATACCAGGGCCGCACGCTCGATCTCTCGAAGCCTTTCGCCCGCCTGACGATCATCGAGGCGATCCGCAAATACCACCCCGGCTTCACCGTCGAACAGCTGACCGACGCCGCCTGGCTGAAGGCCAAGCTCACGGCGATGAAGGTCGAAGTGCGCGACGGCGCCGGCCTCGGCACGCTGCAACTGATGATGTTCGAGGAAACGGCGGAAGCCGACCTCTGGGAGCCGACCTTCATCATCGACTACCCGGCCGAAACCAGCCCGCTGGCGCGGCGCAGCGACGCCAACCCGGAAGTCACCGAACGCTTCGAGCTGTTCATCGTCGGCCGCGAGATCGCCAACGGCTTCTCCGAGCTCAACGATCCGGAAGACCAGGCCGCGCGCTTCCTCGAGCAGGCCAAGGCCAAGGACGCCGGCGACGAAGAAGCGATGTACTACGACGCCGACTACATCCGCGCCCTCGAATACGGCCTGCCGCCGACCGGCGGCTGCGGCATCGGCATCGACCGCCTGGTCATGCTGCTCACCGATTCGTCGAACATCCGCGACGTAATCCTCTTCCCGCAGATGCGCCCCGAGTGACGTACGCAGTACGTCAGAGGAAGTCCCCTTGCGGGGCGCCCTGAGTGATGTACGTTAGTGCATCGCGAAGAAGTACCCTTGGGGTGAGACCGGAGTAAGGCGCCTGGCGACTTACGTAGGGAACCCCTTTAGGGACGCCCCGAATGACGTACGTAGTACGTCTGATGAAGTACTCCTGGGGTGCGCCCTGAGTGAGCACGCAGTGCACACGAAGAAGTGCCCTCGGGGCGAGACCGGAGTAAGGCACCTTTTAGGGGCCTTACGCAGGCAAGCCCCTTGGGTTCAGGGGCTTTTCAGAGGCTTTGCGGCAAGGTTTTAGGATGACGGTATTCCCTCTACAGCAGCGCTTTGCGTCGTACACCGCCTGTCAGCTATCGCTCGTCGAACATCTGCGGAATATCGCTGGCGAGCGCGACCGGACAAAGCTTGGCGGCGCGCTTCTGCACATGCTGAAGGATGTGCTTGATATCGAGGCCAGCACGCTGTTTCGCCACGTGGTTCGCAAGGACAGCCGCTTTGTCATCCCCTTGGCAGAATGCTCTCGCGACCGCCTGACAACCCATGATGCCTACCTGCTTTCACCGGCACGCGGCACCGTGTTAGCGCCGCAGAGCCTGATGACATCGTGCGCCGATGTCGGCAAACCGGTTTCGGAAGTCACCGAAGATCAGCGCGTCTACGTTTTTCCGGTCTTCCAGAAAGAAGCCATCCATCTGTTTGTCGAGCTGAAACGCAAGCAAGCCTTGGGCGATTCCGATATCGCCCTGACCGAAAGCTTGCTCGAGTTCTTCAGCAACCACCTCGCACTGATCAATTATGCGGAAACCGACACGCTAACCAGTCTGCTCAATCGAAAAACCTTCGACGAGCATCTCGACCGAGCCCTCGCCACGGCATCGGATCGGCGCAACCCGACCGACAATACCGGACAAGTGCAGCAGCGCCAGACGCCATCGACGGAAGCGCACAACTGGCTGGCCGTGATCGACATCGACCATTTCAAACGCGTCAACGATACCTACGGCCACCTGATCGGCGATGAAGTCCTGCTGCTGATCGCACAGCGAATGCAGGACACCTTCCGGATGGACGATCAGCTATTCCGTTTTGGCGGTGAGGAATTCGTGGCCATCCTGCAACAGACCGGATTGTCGGAAGCCTACGCGGTATTCAACCGTCTTCGCAGCATCATCGAAGCCTATGAATTCCCGATGGTCGGGAAGATGACGGTGAGCATGGGCTTTACGCAAATGACTTATTTCGACAACCCGCCGGACCTGATCGACCGTGCCGACAAGGCCCTCTACTACGCCAAGGAAAACGGCCGCAACCGGGTAGAAAGCTACGAAGCACTGCAGGCAGCCGGCTTTCTTGAGGCCGAACACGGCAATCAGAAATCGGATATCGAGCTTTTCTAGACTCCTGGAGACGACCGCTGGGCAAAGATAAGCACCGGCCTGCCTTGCCAGCGATCAAATGACGGTTTATGTTCCCCCGCCAGTAAACAGAAATAAAGAGGCACCCCATGCGCAAAATTCTTCTCCTGCTGCTCTCCGTAACAGCGCTCGCCGGCTGCCAGGATGCCTCGCCGCCGAATACGATTCAGCCGCTGCAGAAGGTCACCGTCGCCTATACCTTCCAGCCGCAAAGCACGCTCGTTCACCTCGCGCAGGCCAAGGGGTTTTTTACCGAGGAAGGGCTGGAAGTGCAGTCGCTGATGCACACCTACGGTAAGGCCGCGCTGCAATCGGTGATCGAGAACAAGGCCGACTTCGCCACCGTCGCGGAAACCCCCGTCATGTTCAGTGCGTTCAGGGGCGACCCGATTGTCGTGATTGCCAACATCGAAAGCAGCGCCCGGAATAACGGCGTGGTGGTGAGAACGGATGCCGGAATTGCCGTTCCCGCCGATCTGAAGGGCAAGCGCATCGGCCTGACGCCCGGTACGACCTCCGACTTCTTTCTGGATTCACTGCTGACGGCCAACGGCCTCACCCGGCAGGACATCCAGCCCGTTCCCCTGAAGCCCGAAGAGATGCAGGAAGCGATGACGGCCCGGCAGGTCGATGCGGTGTCGACCTGGAATTACCCGCTGACCCAGATCAAGCAACAACTGGGTAGCGAAGGGAAAATCTTTCTCGACCAGCAGATCTATACCGAAACATTCAACATCGCGACGCCGCAGGACTTCGTCAACAAGAATCCGGAAACGGTCAAGCGTTTCCTGCGCGCGCTGATCAAGGCGGAGAATTTCGTGGCGAAAAACCCGGACGAAGCGCAGAGCATCATGTCCGCCGCGACGAAAATCGACAAAAAACTGATCCATGACGTATGGGATGCTTTCAACTACCGCGTCGTGCTCGATCAAACGCTCCTGATCACGCTGGAAGATGAAGCGCGCTGGGCCATGAAAAACAAGCTGACCGAGCAGACCGCGATGCCTGACTTCCCGCGCTACATCCATGCCGACAGCCTCAAGGCAGTCCGGCTAGAAGCGAGCGGAACAAAACGGTAAGCCATCATGCGTATCACCACCCGCCTGCGCATCGCGTCAAGCGTAACCATCGTTGCGCTCCTCATCCTCGTACCGCTGCTGATCCGGGCAGCGAGCGAATTCAGGGACGCAAAAAGCGACTATGTGCTCGCCGATGCGATCCAGGAAAACTACTTCGAGCGCGCTTCCTTCAGGGATCAGTATTTCCTGCACCGCGAGGAGCGTGTCCGCGTCCAGTGGGACGCCAATAAAGCTTTTTCCGACAGCCTGTTGCGTCAGGCCGAAAAACAATTCCAGGACGAAAAAGAACGGCAATTGATCGAACGGCTGCGCCGCAACATCGACGAAACGGCCGCCATTTTTCATCGCATCGTCAGCACGGCCAAACTGTTCGGAATATCCGGCGGCAACCGCCATGCGTACGACGAACTCGATCGCCGGCTCTACAGCCAGTTGCTGCTGAAAGCCAGCGCCGTTCGCGATACGACCAACGCCTTGCAGAACGCCAGTGCACAGCGCGTCGAGCAAACCTACCGCGACCTCGTCCTGCTGATCGGCGTCTTTGCCATCACGCTGGCACTATCGACCCTCCAGGCGTCGGTACAGATCAACCGCCTGATCCGCAGGCGACTGGCGCCGCTGCATGCGGGCGCCAAGAACGTTGCCGACGGCCATCTGGATTACCGGATCGAATGCGACGGCTCGGATGAATTTACCGAACTTGGCCGCTCGATCAACGGCATGACCGAAAGTCTTCAGGCATCGACCCAACGACTCGAAGCGGAAATCAGCGCCCACCTGAAGGCCGAGGAAATGCTGCGCAAGCTGTCCGCAGCGGTTGAACAAAGCCCGACGTCGACGCTCATCACCGATCTCGATGCCAGCATCGAATACGTCAACCCCCGCTTTTCCGAGGTGACTGGCTATAGCGCGGCAGAAGCGGTCGGGCAGAACCCGCGCATCCTCCAGTCGGGACAGACGGCCGGCGAAATTTATCGTGAGCTGTGGAACAAGCTGTCCGGCGGTCAAAACTGGAATGGCGAGCTGCTCAACAAGCGCAAGAATGGCGAGTTCTACTGGGAAGAGACCCACATTGCGCCAATCAGGAACGCGGCAGGCGAAATCACCCACTATGTCGCGATCAAGACCGACATCTCGGCACGCAAGCAGACCGAAGAAAAGCTTCAACTGGCCGCCAGCGTTTTCACCCATGCCCGGGAGGGCATCATGGTCACGTCCACCGATGGCACGATCATCGACATCAACGACGCCTTTACCCGCATCACCGGCTACAGCCGCGACGAAGCCATTGGCGAAAACCCGCGCCTGCTCAGATCCGGCAGGCAGGACAAGGAATACTATATCGCTATGTGGCGCGGCCTGACCGAGGACGGCTACTGGTACGGCGAAGTCTGGAACCGGCGCAAGAACGGCGAGGTTTACGCCGAGATGCTCACCGTCAGCACGGTGCGCGACAGCCAGGGAAAGCCCCGCCAGTACGTGGCGCTGTTCTCCGACATCACGGGGCTGAAGGAACATGAAAAGCAGCTCGAACACATTGCCCATTACGATGCGCTGACCAATCTGCCCAACCGCGTACTGTTCGCCGACCGCCTGCATCAGGCGATGGTGCAGGCCCAGCGCAACGGCAAGCGACTGGCCGTGGCCTACCTCGACCTCGACGGATTCAAGGCGATCAACGATACCCACGGCCATGAAGCCGGCGACCAGTTGCTGATCGCCGTCGCCTCGCGGCTGACGCAGGTGCTGCGCGAAGGCGACACCGTCGCCCGCATCGGTGGCGATGAATTCGTCGCGATCCTGCTCGACGTGGCCGACGACGAAACCAGCATCTCGACGCTCACCCGCATGGTCACCGCAGCCGCCCAGCCGGTGCCGTTCGGCGACGCCATTCTTCAGGTATCGACGAGCATCGGCGTCACCTTCTACCCGCAGGCCGAAGAGGTCGATGCCGACCAGCTGCTGCGCCAGGCCGACCAGACCATGTATCAGGCCAAGCAAGCGGGCAAGAACCGCTTCCACGTGTTCAACGCGGCACCGGAAGCGAACGTCGTTTAACCTAAAAACCTTAGTTCAGACCACAACGACACAACGGGCACAACGAAGAGCCTTGGTTTTGTAGATCTTCGTTGCTCACCCGCTGGGTGATTCATCAAAACAGCATAAGTCTTTGTTTTTTCGTTGTGTTCGCCGTGCTCGTTGTGGTTAACTGCTTTTTCTAGGTTTAAAAGTCTGCCGGACTCCCCAATCCATAATCCATGCCGCTGCAACCCGCCACCCTCGCCTTCGCGCCCGACGGAACGCCCTATTCGGCGGCCTACGACGATCTTTATCACACCGCAGCCGGCGGGCTGGCGCAGGCGCGCCAGGTGTTTCTGGCCGGTAACGACCTGCCGGGGCGCTGGTGCGGGCAGGATCGTTTCGTCATCCTCGAAACCGGCTTCGGCCAGGGGCTGAACTTCCTCGCCACCTGGCAGGCCTGGCGCGCGGCGCCGGGGCGGCCGCGTCGATTGCACTTCCTGTCGGTTGAAAAGCACCCATTCACGGCCACCGACCTCGCGCTCCTGCACGCGGCGACGCCGGAACTCGCCGAACTGTCGGCGCGCCTGCGCGCCGCCTGGCCGCCACTGACGCCGGGCTTTCACCGGCTGGAATTCGTCGACCCCGGCTACGGCACGGTCCTGCTGACGCTGGCCTTTGCCGACGCGATCGCCGCCGTGCCGCAGTTCGTCGGCGAGGCGCAGGCGATCTACCTCGACGGATTCTCGCCGGCCAAAAACCCCGATCTCTGGTCGCCGCAGCTGCTGCGCGAAATCGGCCTGATGGCGGCGCCCGATGCGACCGTCGCGACCTGGAGCGTCGCCGGCAGCGTGCGCAACGCGCTGAGCGACGCCGGCTTCTGCGTCGAAAAAGGCCCGCGCTTCGGCTTCAAGCGCAATACGCTGAGCGGCCGCCGCACGGGAGTTGCCGAAACCGCGCCGGATAACGAAAGCCACGCCGAACGCCACGCCATCGTGATCGGCGCCGGGCTGGCCGGCTGCCTGGCGAGCGAGCGCCTCGCCGCACGCGGCTGGCGCGTCGACCTGATCGAGCGCCACGCCGATGTCGCGCAGGAAACCTCGGGCAACCTCACCGCAGCGATGCTGCCGGTGCTCTCGCTCGACGACAACCGCATGTCGCGGCTGAACCGCGCCTGCTATCTCTACGGCCTGCACCAGCTTGCCGAATGGAGCCGGCAGGCCGATACCGGCATCGACTGGTCGGCCTGCGGCGTGCTGCAGATCGCCCGCGACGACGCGCACGCAGAGAAGCAGCGCGAAATCCTCGCGCGCAACGCTTTCCCGCCGGACTTCGCGCGCTTTGTCGACGCCGGCGAAGGCGCGACGCTCGCCGGCCTGCCGGTCGGCGGCCCCGGCTGGTGGTTTGCCGGCGGCGCCTGGGTCAATCCGGCCAGCCTGTGCCGCGCCGCGCTGGCGCGTGCCGGCGACCAGCTCGACGCGCAGTTCAATTGCCGCGTCGAGCGCATCGCCTACGACGGCAGGCACTGGACCGTCTACGACAGCGCAGGCAAGGCTCTCGCCAGCGCGCCGCAGCTGATTCTTGCCGGCGCCACCGACATCATCGCCCTGCCGCAGGCCGCGCACCTGCCGCTCTTCCGTTTTCGCGGCCAGGTCAGCCACCTGCCGGCCCCGGCCGATGCCGGGTTGCGCTCGGTGGTCTGCCGCGAGGGCTACGCCACGCCGGCCTACCGCGGCATCCACTGCGCCGGCGCGAGCTTCCAGCGCGGCAGCGCATGTGCTGACGATTCGGCGCTGCGCGATGCCGACCACACCGCCAACCTCGAACGTCTGCAGCGCATGCTGCCCGGCTACTGCGCCGACGCTGCGCCGGAGACGATCGGCGGCCGCGTCGGCTTCCGACCGGTTTCGCCGGACAAGCTGCCGATCGTCGGCCAGCTCTACCACCCCGACGCCCGGCCGCAGGGACGCGACTTCTCGGCCGTCGAACGCTGGCCCGGCCTGCACGTCGCCTCGGGCTACGGCGCACGCGGCCTCGTCTGGTCGATGCTGATGGCTGAACTGCTGGCCAGCCAGCTCGAAGGCGAACCGCTGCCGCTCGAATCGGAGCTCGCCGCGACGGTCGATCCGGCGCGCTTCCTGCTGCGCCGCAAGAGCGAGCCGCCGGCGGCCGGCGAATAAACCGTCGTCGTTTTTTTGCCGCCGGAAAGCCCTATTTGCTTATAGATACTGTGTCTAATGACGGCCCGGCCGAAGTGCTAGAATCGCCGTTTTCGTTCAAACCCATGCCGCTCCAGGAGACCCGATGAAACTCGAAACCCTCGCCGTCCACGCCGGTTACAGTCCGGAAGCAACGACCAAGGCCGTCGCCGTGCCGATCTACCAGACGACCTCGTACGCCTTCGACAGCACACAGCATGGCGCCGATCTTTTCGACCTAAAGGTAGCGGGCAACATCTACACGCGCATCATGAACCCGACGCAGGACGTGCTCGAAAAGCGCGTCGCCGCGATCGAAGGCGGCATTGCCGCCCTCGCCGTGGCATCGGGCCAGGCCGCGATCACCTACGCCATCCAGACGATTGCCGAAGCCGGCGACAACATCGTCTCTGCGGCGACGCTCTACGGCGGCACCTACAACCTCTTCGCCCACACGCTGCCGCAATACGGCATCGACGTGCGCTTTGCCGACTACCGCGACCCGGCCAGCTTCGAGAAGCTGATCGACGAGAAGACCAAGGCGATCTATTGCGAGTCGATCGGCAACCCGCTCGGCAACATCACCGACTTCGAGAAGCTCGCCGAAATCGCGCATCGCCACGGCGTGCCGCTGATCGTCGACAACACCGTACCCTCGCCCTACCTGTGCCGCCCGTTCGAGCACGGCGCCGACATCGTCGTGCACTCGCTGACCAAGTACATCGGCGGCCACGGCAACTCGATCGGCGGCATCATCGTCGATAGCGGCAAATTCCCGTGGGCCGAGCACAAGGCCCGCTTCAAGCGCCTCAACGAGCCGGACGTCTCGTACCACGGCGTCGTCTATACCGAAGCCCTAGGACCGGCCGCCTTTATCGGCCGCGCGCGCGTCGTTCCGCTGCGCAACATGGGCGCCGCCATCTCGCCGTTCAACGTCTTCCTGATCCTGCAAGGCCTCGAAACGCTGGCGCTGCGCATGGACCGCATCTGCGAGAACACGCAGAAGGTCGCCGCTTTCCTGCAGGGCCACGCCAAGGTGGCTTGGGTCAATTACGCCGGCCTGCCCGAGCACAAGGATCACGCACTGGTGCAGAAATACATGGGCGGCAAGGCTTCCGGCATCCTCACCTTCGGCGTCAAGGGCAGCAATTGCACGGGCCTCGAGGCCGGTGGCCGCTTCCAGGATGCGCTGCAGCTATTCACCCGCCTGGTCAATATCGGCGACGCCAAGTCGCTGGCCTGCCATCCGGCATCGACCACGCACCGTCAGCTCGATGCTGCCGAACTGATCAAGGCCGGCGTCTCGGAAGACATGATCCGTCTGTCGGTCGGCATCGAGCATATCGACGACCTGCTTGCCGATCTGGAACAGGCGCTGGCTGCGGCCTGATCCCTGATCCCGTTCACCGCGCAAATCCATCTGCATTGGCAGCGGATTTGCGCTAGGCTTGCTGCCAGTTACCTATTGATGATCCGTTGATGCCATCCAGTACCCACCTCGCAGCCCTCTCCGCGCTGCCGGTCGACGATAACGAAATCGGGCGTCTGGCCCTGCTTGTCGATTCCCTCGGCATCGCGCTGGTCGTCCATGCCGCAGATGGCGCGGTCTGCCTGCGCAACAGCCGGGCCGTTGCGCTGCTCGGCGACACCTCGCTCACCTCGCCCACCTGGCTGGCCGAAAACGGCGAAGCGCTGGCGCACGACGAACAGCCGCTGATCCAGGCGCTCAACTCGGGGCTGCCGGTACGCGACCGGACCATCGGCATCGCCAACCTGACCGCCGCACCGACCTGGCTGAAAACCAGCGCCCTGCCGATCCTCGCCGACGACGGCAGCATCCGCCGCGTGCTGCTTCTGCTGCTCGATGTCAGCCGGGAAAAGCAGCTGGCCGCCGAAGTCGAGAAACTCTCGCTGCACGACCCGCTGACCGGCGTCTCGTGCCAGAGCCACATCGAACAGCTGCTCGAAAACGAAGTTCACCGCGCGCGACGCTACGGCACGCCGTTCGTCCTCGCGCAGATCGACATCGACCAGTTCCAGCCTTTCTGCGCCAGCCACGGCGCCAAGGCGGGAGAACAGCTGCTGATCGATTTCACCCGCCTGCTGCGCGGCACGATCCGCGAAATCGACATGATCGGCCGTGTCGCCAACGACGAATTCCTGCTGGTCCTGCCCAACGTCAATCTCAACGAGGCGATGATCGGGCTCGAGCGCATCCGCGCCGTGATCGAAACGCAGGAGTTTGCCGGAACCGGACTCAAGATCACGATCAGCGGCGGGGTCAGCGAATACACCGGCGAAAGCGGCGCGCTGCTCATCGAGCGCGTCCGGTCGCTGCTGCTGCAGGCGTGGGACTCCGGCCGCAACCAGCTGTGCATCGACATGGACATCTTCTGAGCGCCCTGCTCAGAATCGATCATTCAAGACAGATGCGGCAGCCCCAGATACTCGCGTGAGCGCATTTCCGTCAGCCGGCTGGCGGTTCGGAAAAACTCGCTCGACTGGGCGCCCTCGGTATAAAGGCCATCCGGCTCGCAATCGGCGGTAGCGATCAGCTTGACCTTGTGGTCGTAGAAAATATCGACCAGCCAAGTAAAGCGCCGCGCCTCGGACGACATGGCCGCCGTCATTTTCGGGATGCCCGAGAGCAATACCGTGTGATACGCGCAGGCCAGTTCAAGATAGTCGTTCTGCGAGCGCGGACCGCCGCACAGCGTCCTGAAATCGAACCAGATCACACCGTTGCCGCGCCGCAGGGTCGGCACATCGCGCCCCAGCACCTCGATGCTGCCGCCCGCCACGCCCTCGTCGCCGGCCATCGCCACAAAATAGTCGGCCATTTTCAGCTCGGCCGCCGCATCAGCCGGGCAATGGAAAATCTCCACCTGCTCGAGCGTGCGCAGCCGGTAATCGACACCGGCATCGATCTGCAGGACATCGACCTGCGACTTGATCAGCGCGATGGTCGGCAGGAAATTCTCGCGCTGCAAACCGCTCGGATAGAGATTATCCGGCGGGTAATTCGACGTCATGACAAAGATCACGCCGCGCTTGAACAGCGCCTCGAGCAGGCGGCCGAGGATCATCGCATCGGCGATGTCGGAGACGTGGAACTCGTCGAAACAGATCAGCCGGACCTCGTCGGCAATGCGCTCGGCTACTTTCAGCAAGGGATCGCTCTCGCCCTTCAGTTCGTTCAGCTGCCGATGGACGTCGTGCATGAAAGCGTGGAAATGGATGCGCCGCTTGCGCTGGTAAGGCACGGCCGCGTAGAAGCAATCCATCAGGAAGCTCTTGCCGCGCCCGACGCCGCCCCAGAAATACAGGCCGCGCGGCAGCTTCGGCGGCGAGAAGAGCCGGCGCAAGGTCGTGCGCCGCGCGACCTTGAACGACAGCAATTCGTAATACAGCCGCTGCAGGCGCTCGGCCGCCGTGCGCTGCGCGATGTCGGCCATGAAACCGCGCGCCGTGAGCAGCGCCTCGTAGGCGTCGAGCATGCCGTGCGCCGAGGTCTTGAGAATTCGATGAGGCATCAACAAACCGTCCACTCTGCGGAAAAGCCGCAAAGGGCTTCCGTTTTGTTCCTGGGTTCGCGGTCAGCCCGGGCGATCGGACAGAATCACCACGCCGCGCCCACCGCGATTGAGGACGAGAGTGTAAATCATCGTCGTCGAAACGTCAGAATGGCCATCTGCTGTGCATCATAGGTTGAATCTGCTGTCGTGGTGACAAAAGGCACACACCGATGTAATATTTCCTCATGAAACCATTTCGCTGGAATCCTGAGAAAAACGAGACCGTCAAAGCAGGGCGAGGGATTTCGTTCGAGGGTATTGTTGTCGCAATTGAGACGGATGGATTGCTGGACATCCTGCTTCACCCAAACCAGTCGAAATACCTCCGGCAACGCGTTCTTGTCGTCGGATGTGACAGCTACGCTTACTTGGTGCCGTTTGTCGAAGAAGAGGACTATTTTTTCCTCAAAACCATAATCCCATGCCGTAAGGCAACGCGGGACTATTTGAATCAAGGTGAAACCGATGCCGAAAATTGACGCCTACGAACAGGAAGTTCTCACTGCCTTTGAGAAAGGCCAGTTGAAGTCCGTTGCTACAAAAGACGAACTCACGAAGTTCAAGGCTGCAGCACGCGCTACAGCCGTCAAGGATCGCCGTATCAATATCCGCTTATCTTCTGGTGATCTGAGCGATATTCAAGTCAAGGCCCTTGAAGAAGGTGTGCCTTACCAAACGCTCATCGCCAGCGTTCTCCACAAATACGTTACGGGTCGTCTGGCGGAACCACGTGCTGCCAAGCAAACTCATCGCGTCACAACAAAGCGCCGCACTCCATCAAGCAGCTAAAACCATCACCGATGAGTTTCCAGGCTGCCCAACCCGGCGTTGCCGGGGATGCCATAAGCGCCTTCGGCATCAGCCTGCGGAAATCGTCGTTAACATTCACGGCGGCTGGCGCACTCACCCGCAAGGTTTCGTCTGAAACGAATGCACGAGGCAGGCTGAATGGCGGAAACAAAGCCGCGAGGCAAATAATCAGCCGGCCTCCGGCAAGAACGGCTTCAGTTGCACGACGCGAACGTTCGTACAGAACGAACGCTCAAAGTCCCATCGGTTCCAACGATGCCAATACACACCCGCCTAAACCCTCGACTCTACCCGCTCGCTTCTTCTTGCACGTCCCAACGCGGCGGCATGGAGCGAGGCGAGCAGGTGTTTCGAGGCCTGGTCGACGGCGGGCGAGGTGGCGACGATATGGCCGACGCTTTGCAGCAAGCCGATCAGGTGCAGGCCGCAGAGATCGACCTCTTCGACACCCGACAGGTCGACTTCGAGGTTCTTGTGGCGACGCATGGCGTCGATCACCTTGTCTTCAAGCTCCCGGTAAAATTCGTACGTCATTTTTCCGTCCAGCTTCAGCTGAAAGCCTGCTTCGCAGCGCTGCGATGTATTTTCCACGGTCATTCCTTCAATTTATCGGTTGATTCGTTGCGCAACGGATGGCTTTCCGGGAGTCGAGCCAGCTTGCGGATTGGACTGGATGCCCTTGACCATCGGCGGAACTTTGCCGTCTTCAACTGGTCTTCCGGGCCTCACGAGCATCTTCTCGTTTCATGCAAATGAAGTCTGTAGGCGTAGCCTCCGACCCGAATAGGAAATTTGCCAGACGCAAGTAGGATTTTTCCGATACCGTCGGCGAGAGTGCTTGGGTATGCTCTCGGCAGCATCGGCCGGCCGCCACGCCGCCACGCCGCCACGCCGCCATGCAAAAAGCATCAAACAAGAAAAAACCGCACGAAGGACTCCCATGAACGAACGAATCCGGCATTTGCTCGATCAGATCGCAGCGCTTGAAGGCGATCTGCGCAAGGCGCTACGCGAGGAGGAAAGCAGCGTTCTTTTCAGGATCGAGGGGAAACGCATTGAATTCGAGGAGACGGTCAAGCAGACGCACCGCCGGCTGAAGACGGGGTTTTTCCAGTGGCTGCTGACCAATCGCCCGCAAAACCTGATCACCGGGCCGATCATTTACAGCATGATCGTTCCGCTGCTCATTCTCGACCTGTCGGTCAGCTTCTATCAGGCGACGTGCTTCCCGATCTACCGCATCGACAAGCTCCGGCGTGCCGACTACATAGTTTTCGACCGGCAGCACCTCGAATATCTCAATTTCATCGAGAAATTCCACTGCACCTATTGCGCCTACGGCAGCGGGCTGATTGCCTATGTCGGCGCGATCATCGGCAAGACCGAACAGTACTTCTGCCCAATCAAGCACGCCCGGCAGATCCTCGGCCCACATGCCCACTACACGCGCTTCCTGGATTACGGCGAGGCGACGGACTACGAGGCCAGGCTTGAGCAGTTCCGCAAGGCGCTCGACGAGGAAAAATAGGCAGCCAGCCGGCTTCAGGCGGCGGGCGCGCCGATCAGCGGGACGAAGGCGACCGGCAGGACCGCCTTTTCCCTGACCCGCCCTTTCTCGTCCTTGTCCACCCGCGTCAACATCTGCCCGAAGTAGCGCACGCCGACCGGGATGACCAGCGTGCCGCCGGGCTTCAGCTGTTCGATCAGCGCCGGGGGAATGCCGGTCGCGCCGGCGGTGACGATGATCGCGTCGAAAGGCGCGTGTTCCGGCCAGCCCGCACAGCCGTCGCCACAGCGCACCTCGACGTTGTCGTAGCCCAGGCGCTGCAGGCGTTGGCGCGCGGCTTCGGCGAGTTCATCGACGATTTCGAGCGTATAGACCCGGCCCACCAGTTCGGCCAGAACGGCGCTCTGGTAGCCCGAGCCGGTGCCGACTTCGAGCACGACGTCGCTTGCCCGCGGCTCGATCAGGTCGGTCATCAGCGCGACGATGTAGGGCTGCGAGATGGTTTGCCCGCAACCGATCGGCAGCGGATCGTTGATGTAGGCGCAATCCTGGAGTTCGTCAGGCACAAAGGCGTGCCGCGGCACCTGGCGCAGGGCGTCCATCACCCGCTCGTCAAGCGCCGGGCGGCCGGTATAGCCGCGCGTCTCGCGGACCACCGCGCGGATTTCGTCAAGCAGGCATTCGAGCCCCAAGTCACGCGCACGCTTACGAGCACTTTTCATGTGACGTGCCTTCCTCCCACGAAGCGAGATATTTTTCCTGCGCGTCGCTCATGCGGTCGATCGACAGCCCCATCGCCGCGAGCTTGAGACGGGCCACCTCGTCGTCGATGCTGGCCGGCACCGCGTAGACCTGCGCCTTGAGGCTGCGTCCGGTGCGCGCCAGATAGGCGACGCTGAGCGCCTGGTTGGCAAAACTCATATCCATCACCGCCGCCGGATGCCCCTCGGCGGCAACCAGATTGACGAGGCGCCCCTCGGTCAGGAGGCACAGCATGCGCCCGTCCGCCAGATAGAACTCGTCGAGAAACGGCCGTGGCCGGTGGGTTCGTTGCGCCATGGCGCCGAGCGCGGAAAGGTTGATCTCGACGTTGAAATGCCCGGCATTGCCCATCACGCAGCCATCCTTCATCACCTCGAGGTGCTGCCGGTCGACCACGTGCTTGTCGCCGCTGGCGGTGATGACAAAATCGGAAATCGCCGCCGCATCGAGCAGCGGCATCACGCGAAAGCCATCCATCGCCGCCTCCAGCGCGCGCAGCGGCTGCACCTCGGTCACGATCACGTTGGCGCCCATGCCGTGCGCGCGCAGCGCGATGCCGCGTCCGCACCAGCCGTAGCCGACCACCGTGAATACCTTGCCGGCGAGCAGCACGTTGGTGGCACGCAGGATGCCGTCGAGCGTGCTTTGCCCGGTGCCGTAGCGGTTGTCGAACAGGTGTTTCGTACAGGCGTCATTGACCGCGACGATCGGGTACCTGAGCGCCCCGCTCGCGGCCATCGCACGCAGCCGGTTGACGCCGGTAGTGGTTTCCTCGGTGCCGCCGATCATCCCGGCCAGCCCCTCGGGGCCACGCAGGTGCAGTTGCGTCACGAGATCGGCACCGTCGTCGAGGGTGATCTGGGGCCGATGATTGAGTGCGGCCTGGATGTGCCGATAGTAGGTGTCGCCGTCCTCGCCCCGGATCGCATGCACCTCAATCGCAAAATCCCGCACCAGCGCGGCCGCCACATCGTCCTGCGTGCTCAGCGGGTTGCTGGCGCAAAGAACGAGATCGGCACCGGCGGCCTTGAGCGTGCGCACGAGATTCGCGGTTTCCGTGGTGACATGCAGGCAGGCGCTGATCCGCAGGCCGTCGAGCGGGCGTTGCTGCGCGAATTGCCGGTACAGGCTTTGCAGCACCGGCATTGCGCGCCACGCCCATTCGATGCGCTCGCGGCCTGCGGCGGCCAGGCCGGGGTTGAGGATGTCGCTGGCGGGATGGCTCATGGGATACCCGCCTCCTGCGGGCGGTTTTCAGCAAAAAAGCGCTTCAAAAGGAGAAGCCGACGGAAAGCCGGCGTCGCAACACTCCCTGTGACAGCAAATTGGTCGCCTCATGCCGGTTTTTTTGGCGATCAGCCAGCAAAACACTCGAAAGCGACTAGATCGAATACCGGACTGGCGGTATTTGATGCCATGGCCGCTCAATTAAACTGACCGTGTCAAAAAGTTTCAGCAAACTCCCCATCCGAGCACTCCCCGCACCCCCGACCTCCCGGAGAAAACCATGTCGAAATTACGATTGCTCCTGAGCGCGCTGGCCACGGCGTGGCTGCTGAATGCCGGCCTTGCCTTGGCCGCCGACCCGGCGATGCAGCGCGGCGAACGGATGGGCGGATGGATCTATGGCAGCGAACTGATGGACCCGGAGGAACTCAACGAACATCGCGCCAAAATGCGCGCCGCCGCATCCGCCGAGGAACGCGAGCACATCCGCAACGAACACCACCAACAGATGAGGGTGCGTGCCGAAAAACGCGGCATCACCCTGCCCGAGCATCCGCCGGCAAGGAAAATGAGGCACGAGCAGTGTGCCGGCGCGATGGAATGCATGCGCGGACCGATCGCCGGCGAGAAAGCGGCAGACAGCGCCGGCATCGCCTATCTGAGCGGCGGCATCGGCAGCGACGATCCGGTGGCCAGGATGGCGGAGGACTACAAGCTGCACCTGGTCTTCGCGACACAGGGCAGCGGCGCCTACGTCGCCGACGTCAGGGTGCTGATCGAGGACGCGAAGGGCAAGAAAATCCTTGCAGCCGATTCGCCGGGACCGATCTTTTACGTAAAACTGCCGACCGGGAATTACCGGATCACCGCCGAATACGAGGGAAAGCCCTTGCGCAAATCGGTCAGCTTGAAGGATCACCGGCTGCGCGACCTGTACTTCCATTGGCGCGGCGAGCCGGTTGCCGCCAACGAAGGGAGTCGCTGATCATGCTCGACACCCTGAAGGAAACCGGGAAAAACATCGGGCACGAAATCAGCCGTGCGTGGAATGCGATTTCGGATGGCTGGCGCGAACTTTTCGAGCGCAGCAGCAACGCGCTGACCCACTTCGGCCACGCCAAGGACAGCAGCCCGCCGCCCGGCACCAGCCTGGCAAGCCTTCCGCGCTGGAGCCTGCTGGCGGGCGATGTCGAGGAAACGAACCAGGAAATCATCGTCCGGCTTGAACTGCCCGGCATGGAAAAGGAAGACTGCAAGGTCAGGATCGAGGGCAACCGGCTGATCCTGAATGGCGAAAAGCGCTTCAACCGCAGCAGTGAGGACAGCGATTTTCACCTGATCGAACGCGCCTACGGATCGTTCCAGCGCGTCATCCCCTTGCCGAAAAATGTGATCGAGGACAAAGCCGAAGCAAGCTACCGCAACGGCGTCCTGACCGTCCGCCTACCCAAGCAGGAAGAGCAATATTCGAGATCGGTTCCGGTTTCCTGAACGGACGAGACGCGGAGGGCGCCGATGAAGCCGACGAGCGTTCCGCAGGGCGATACCTTGCTTCGGCGCAGCAGATTCCTGCTCGGCTGCCTGTCCTGTGCCGTCGCCTGCTTCCTGCCGTCTGTTCACGCCGCTGCGCCGCAGTCTCCGGCAAAAGCCGACCTCCCCCCGCAGCCACGCGAATCCGGCATCGTTTTCGACTGCCCCGCCGAGCGGCGGCTGCAAATCGAACGGGAGATGCACGGTTTCCTGGCCGAGTTGCAGATCGCCCCGGCGCTCTACAGCGTCGATCGGCAAGCGAATTCAGGAAAGCTGCGCTTCACGCTGAACACGCCGCACGACGACACCAGCACGCTGGACTTCACGGAACGTCCCGAATTCGGAATTCCTGCACAGAGGGTCCGAATGCCGTCCGGCCCCGGAAAAGAGCGCGAGGTATCGACCGTATCGCAGAAGGAAATCGTCCTTGCGCTGATGCAGCACGGCCGTCTGACCGGATTTTCGGGAGACGCCTGCGCCATCGAAGCCCTCCGCGACCATGTCGGGATTCGCCAGAACATCGTGGCCTGGGCCGAAGTCCTGCAATGGGGCTGGCCGAACGGCCGGCCTTCGCAATGGAACGAGCAGTACTGGCGCGGCGCCACGCCGAAAAACCGCCGCCTCCTGCGCCAGGCGGTCAATGATGCCTTCATCAACCAGGAAAAATACGCCATCGGCTGCTACGCCGCGGCCCGGCTGGTCATCGCGCAGGGCATCCTCGACTACTACCACCGGATCAGGAAGGACGCCGTCAAAGCGCGCATCGTCAAAACCCGCCTGCTCAAGGATAAAGAGCCGCTGGTCGATATCGAGCCGGCCCGCATGTGGAGCTTCGAAACGGATTTCAACCCGCAGGAACTCGAGCGGCCCGGAAAAATCATGCGCATCACCGACGGCGTCGCCGACAGAAACTTTGTCCCCGGCGATTGGCCGCATTTTCAGAACACCGATCCGGTGAGCTACGAAAAAACCGGCTACGAAGGTTCGAATCCGATCTACCTTGGGCGCAATCGCTTTGTCGATTATTACAACGACCACGACCACTTCTACACCTTCGAGGAAAAACTCGACGAAGTCTATCAATGGCGGAACAAGGTCTTCAATCGCAGCCGCGACAAGGATCTGATCGTTCCGCTCTCCGAGGCGGATTACGCGCGCCTGCACCAGGCGCCGGAGAAAGGCGGCTTGCTGATGACGTTGCGCAGCACGCCTTACTACTTCGGGTTCGAGGGCCTGCCTGCCATCGGACCTTGAGCAGCGCGTGCTTCAACCGGCCCGAAGCTTCCATCGACCCAAGCGTTCGTACGCCGGGACGACGCCGGAACGCCGTGAACGCAAGAGGACGAATTCGTGCCACGGCCAGGCGAGAGGAGCGTCTTTCAGCAAATCCAGCTCGGATTCCGCTGGCGCAAGCAGCAGCTTGCGAACGAGGGTGACGTGCGGCACAAACGCAGAGCGCGGCACGGCGATCCCCGTTGCCCGCGTCTTTTCGGCAAGCTGCCCGGCCAGCGCCCGCAGCATCGGCGGAAAGGAAGTGCTGCCGGCCCAGAGCAGGCGCTGGCGCGCCCAGTAAGCCAGGCGATCGAGTCGCAAGACCCCGCTTCCAGTCCCTGGCGGCGCCCATTGCCGAGCATCGTCGGCCACTGCGCCGGCCAGCGCGAGCAAGACGGGGAGCCGGTCGGCAGGAAGATCGCCGAGGAAAGCGAGCGTCAGATGCAGCGTTTCGGGCTGCATGGCGCGCCCCCCAAGCCGGAGCGCAAGATCGTCGGCCAGTAACTGCAAACGCTGCGCGCAGCGCCGATCCGGCGACAAGGCAAAAAAAACCCTCACCGCTTCGGCGGGCGGAGTCATCGTCTGGCAGCCGGTAGCGGATGGAACGGCAGGATGCATCTGCATTTTTTCCTTCATCGAAAAAGTCTAGCGAAACGGTCGCCGGCAGAAAACCCCCGAAA
>JBAQRB010000026.1:0-1697 GCA_049295655.1 Rhodocyclaceae bacterium | reverse complement strand
CACCTGGCTGTCCTCGCTCCAGGCGATCCCCGGCTGATCCGGCCCGGCCTCGAACGAACGCGGCTTGAATTCGTTGTAGCTCAGCACGGCGATGCGCAAGCCCTGCCGGACTATCCACAGCGGCGCGTGCGCGCCGGCCAGGTCGCGTCCGCCGCCAAAGTGCGCGATCTCGGCGCGATCCAGGTGGCCCATGGTTTCCAGAAAAGCCGCCTTGCCGTAATCGCCCGAATGGTTGTTGGCCAGCGCCAGCGCGTCGAAACGCCCCTTGAGCAGCGGCACGACGCGCGGATCGGCGCGGAACGAGAAGATCTTGTTGTCAAGCGGCTTGCCGACCGTGGCGATCGGACACTCCAGGTTGCCGATCGTGAAGTCGGCGTCGCGCAGCTGCGCGGCAAAAGGCGCCAGCGGATCGCGCCCGAGGGCAATCGCCCGCCCCGGCCCGTCGTCGAGCATCACGTCGCCGACGAAGACGAGGCGCACCGGGTCGGCCTGCGCGCTGCCGAGCACCAGCAGCGCGGAAAGGAAGAACAGCCAGCGTTTCATCGCGCACGCCTCGCCGCCGACTGGACCAGCTCGCACCAGTACTGCAATTCGCCATCGCGCATCGGCTCATAGACGAAATGCAGGCCGCTGAAACCGTAAGGCGCACGGCGCCGGCTTTCCGGCGGATAGGGATAGCTCGCCTGGTGAATCAGCAGCGGGCCTTCGTCGCGGTCGGCGTAGGTATAGACCTTGATCGCGGCCAGACTGGCCGGTTTTTTCTGGAAAACAACGCGAAACTGGAAAAACGACCCGACGGGAATCGCCTTGACCGCGTAGGGAGACGCGGTCGGCAGCGCCGCCAGCGACTTGGTTTCGCCGCCGTAGGTGTAGTGGCAGACGACCTCGTCGGCGTGTACGGCAGCGCCTGCGAGCAGCAACACGATGGCCGACAACGCATGGCCCGCCCGGAAAAAAATCGGTTTTCGGAAAAACACCAGCGCACCCTCCAGAGAAACCGGGAAAAGACGCAGGATCGCCTGTATGTCGCCGTAGCGCAAGACAGACAAGACAGGAGCCGCCGTGAGTCCCGCCGTGACTCGTCCGTGATTCCCCGTTCAGTTGGCCGCTTCTGGCGTAAACTACGCGCCTGTCGAACCGGAAAGAAGCTGCCATGCCCCGCCCCACCCTGAAATTACCTGCCCAACCCGCCAGCCAGGACGCCGACGGCGAGAACCGGCCCTACTCACGCAAGCCGACCCGTGCCGGCGCCAAGGTGCCGAAACAGTCGGTTGCGCAGCGCGCCAGCAGCAATGCCGCGAAGGCCGAACGCCTCGCCGCCGAAGCAAAGAAAACCTTCAAGAGCAGCGACAAGCCGCGCAGCACGGCGCGTTTCAGGGAAGACGCCGCGGGCGCCCCCGCGCGCCCGGCAGGACCGGCGCGCAGCGAGGCTGGCTGGAAGCGGGAGACACCGCCAAGGGATGCGCCGCCAGCGCGTGCGGCACGCGCGCCGGAAGCGCCCAAGTCCTACCCCAAGCGCGTCGTGGCCCGCAGCACCGGCGCCCGTGCGCTGCCGCCGGCCCGCCCCTACGGCGAACCGCAGGCCCTACGCGGCGATCAGGAAAGGCGCAGCGTTGCAGCGCCGTTGCCGGCGACGCCGCAGCCGACGGTGACGGTGACCCCGCCGCTGAAACCGATTCCGCCCCATCTCCAGGCAC
>JBAQRB010000025.1:0-8498 GCA_049295655.1 Rhodocyclaceae bacterium | reverse complement strand
GTGATGATCAGGTCGACGTGCTGGTTTTCGAGCACCATCAGCGCGTCGGTGCCGCAGTTCGCCTCGTAGCATTCGGGGATGCCGACGCTTTCGAGAATGCGCCGGATGAAATTGCGCGAGGACCGGCTGTCATCGACGAGCAGCACCTTCAGGTGCTTGACCTCGATGCCCATCGCCGACAGGCTCTCGTCTTCCTGCAGCAGTTCGAGCGTCGCGTAGAGCGCGCGGCGCAGCTGCTCGTCGCTGAACGGTTTCGGCAGGATGCCGCAGGCGCCGGCCTGGCGCACCGGTTCGAGCATCTTCGGGCGCGTCTCGGACGAAACCAGGATGAACGGCAGCCATTCGAGATCGTCGTCCTTGCGCATGGCGAACAGCAATTCGGTGCCCGTCATGTCGGGCAGGTACATCGAGCTGATCACCAACGACGGCGCCTGACGACGCATCGCCGCCAGCGCGGCATCGCAATTGGCGGTCAAGGTGACGTTGGTCACGCCGCAACGGTGCAAGGCCTGCTCAATCACCTTCGCCTGCATCGACGATGCTTCGACGAGCAGCACCTGCAAGTTTTCAAGACTCTGCAACATCCCCAATTCTCCCCTTGGTTGCGCCGGATGCTCGGCGTCGACGACGATTTTCCCGCATCGCTACCTGTTTGATGCCAATTTGGCAGGCTTTGAATTCCAGAAATCGGAAGTTTTAATGCCATTCTCCTGAAGTATCGGCAACCATTGCGTCGCGGTCAATCGAACAATGGCGGGTGAGTCACGGTTGTTGGCCTGCAGGCCAATAGATATGGATATCTTGTTTGTGTGATGTCTTGCGAGCCAATGTTTACGCGGCTCTCACGGCTATTCGCGAATGGCAAATGCCAGGGATTTCAGGAAGGCGTCGGCCTGATCGATCGCCCAGACGGCCTTGTCAGCATCAATCGCTTCGCCGGTATAGTCGGCAAGCAGACGGATGCGTTCGACCTGATTGAGCGCTCGGCCAAGCTCGGTGGAAGCCAGCCCCGGCTTGACCAGATGTTTGCCAAATGCCCCGATCAGACCACTGTGGGTACGGATTTCAGCAGGATTGATGAGGGCGCCGGAGCGCAGTAATGCTGCATGGGCGGCGTCGAACATGGCGTAATAGGCGCGATTGCAGGCGCCTTCGATATCCCCGTTCGCCAACAGCAGCCTGGCCGATACCAGGGCGCGGATCGCCTTCTCGTCGTAGTCCGCCGGACTCACAGACGAACTCCATCACGCTGGATGTTTGCGATAAGCGCCGGGTTGTTGAAGTGTTCCGGGTGTGCCCACTCATCTTCCCAAAGTGGCACGGCCTCGACCAGCACGCCGGTTTCGAGCATCACGTCGAAGGCGATGCCGGCCATGTTTACGGCTGTATCGGCTCGTTGCCCATGCGGGCCACGCAGTATTACGGCGATATCCGCATCGCTGTCCGGCCGATGGGTCCTGCGAGCGCGACTACCGAACAGCACCGCCTCCGCCAGATCATACTGGCTGGAGATGCGGGCAATAAACGCATGTGCCGCACGTTGTGTTGCCTGGTCGATGTTGGCGCAGGTGCTGGTCATGATGCTTTCCGGTTTTTGCGGCAGGTTCGAGGATAGCCAGAGTGCCGGCAGATGGCAATTGCGTCGGAGCGTCGGCGTGTGTCATGGCAGTCTCCTTCGCATTTGTACATTCTAGATCAGCTCGACAACGATTTTCCGGTGGCGAATCAACGCCGAATCAGCAAATCAGCGCATCGCGCTTCGCCCGAAACGCGTCAGGCGAACATCGACGGTGACCGACAGCGCGCTGAGCGCCGCAGCCTTCGCGCGGCCCTCGGCGCTGGCGCGGTAGAGGTGCGGTGTCATTGCCAGCAGATCGGCGATCTGCGCCGCGCCGGTGAGGCTCAGCGGGTAGCGGACGATTTCGCTGGACAGCGCGTGAAAACCCTCCGGTATCTGCACGTTGGCCGCGCGTTCCGGCTTCAGGGCGGGGTAGATGACCTCGCGCAGTTCGCGCAGGTGGTCCGCTCCGGCATCGACCTGCAGCAACTGGCCGTCTGCCTTGAGTACCCGGGCGAACTCGGCATAGACGGGGAAGCCGAACATGCACAGGATCCGGTCGACCGTTTCCGGCAGAACGGGGAGGTTGGCGTTGCTGCCGACCACCCAGTTGGGCAGCCCGTCCTGTTTCGCCGCAGAGAGGATTGCCCACTTGGAGATGTCCAGCCCGAGCAGCGCCAGCGTTTTCCGATCGCCGGCCGCTGCCGCCAGCTGGCGCAGGTAGTAACCCTCGCCGCAGCCCGCATCGAGGCAACTGGCCGTCGCGCCGGGCGGCAAGTCCGCCAGCGCCGCCTGGCTGACCGCTGCGGCAATCGGCTGGTAGAAACCGGCGTTGAGGAAGCGCCGGCGGGCGGCGACCATTTCCTTGCTGTCGCCCGGGTCGAGTGAGCGCTTTTTCTGCACCGGCAGCAAGTGGGTATAGCCCTGGCTGGCGATGTCGAAACTGTGACCGGCGTTGCAGCACCATGCCGCTGCCTTGCGCCGCAAGGGTTTGCCGTCCAGGGGGCAGGCCAGCGCCTGGAATGGGAGGGTGGTCATCAACTGCGTGTCCTGATCGGTGTGGCCAGATTGCGGATCGAGCGTGAAGCGCCATATCCTTGTCGGCAAAGTGTACCGCAATTCAGCATGCAGGCCGGAGAGCCAATGAATACGACATTCTCCGGGGATGACTCGGGCAGTTCGCGGCGAACGAAAAGAGAGGTCTTGCACTTTTCGCCGCACTCGTTTCTAATGGTCGCCTGAGTTTTTTCTTCGATCTGACCGCCATGTTTCCTTCCGACGACCGCGCTTTTGCCGCATCAGCCGCTGCTCCAGCGGCTGCGTTTGTCGTTTCGGTCGATGTATCGGTAGTACGGGTAGTACGCTTGGTAGGCGTCGTACCCGGCGCACCGTCGAGGGTTGGAAGAACGTAGGTCGAAGCGTAGCAAACGACAGATTCCCAAAACCCCCGCCGGTGCGAGCCGAGCGGGGGTTTCGCTTTTTGGCCCCCCGCCCGGCAGCGAAAAACCGGCAATACTCAAGGAGAGCATCGTGGCCCAGCAAGCAACAGAAACCCTCACCGGCGCGCAGATCGTCGTGCGCCTGCTCGAAAGGCAGGGCGTGCGAACGCTGGCCGGCATCCCCGGCGGCGCCATCCTGCCGTTCTACGACGCGCTGTCGCAGTCGGCGCTGATCCACCACGTGCTCGCCCGCCACGAGCAGGGCGCCGGCTTCATGGCGCAGGGCATGGCGCGCGCGACCGGCGTTCCGGCGGTCTGTCTCGCCTCGTCCGGCCCCGGCGCGACCAATCTGCTGACGGCGATCGCCGACGCCAAGCTCGACTCGATCCCGCTGGTGGCGATCACCGGGCAGGTGCCGAAGGCGATGATCGGTACCGACGCCTTCCAGGAAGTCGATACCTACGGGCTGACGATTCCGATCACCAAGCACAACTTCCTGGTCAATTCGGCCGAGGAACTGCTCGAAGTCATCCCGCGTGCCTTCCGCCTCGCCGCCTCCGGCCGGCCCGGCCCGGTGCTGGTCGATATCCCGAAGGACGTGCAGACCCAGGCGATCGAAGTCGGCGAGTGGCCTGCCCCCGGCGTTGCCGATCCGCTGCCTGATTTTGCAGACGATCTCATCGCGCAGGCCGCGGCGCTAATCAACGCCGCCGAACGCCCGATCCTTTACTTGGGCGGTGGCGTCGTCCATTCGGGCGCCGCCGATCTGGCCGTCGCGCTGGCTGAAAAAGCCAGCCTGCCGACCGTGATGACCTTGATGGCGCTCGGCAGCATGCCGGTCGACCATTCGCTGTCGCTCGGCATGCTCGGCATGCACGGCGCGCGCTGCACCAATTTCGCGCTCGACGAATGCGACCTGCTGATCGCCGTCGGCGCGCGCTTCGACGACCGCGCCACCGGCAAGGTCGCGGCCTTCTGTCCGCAGGCGAAGATCGTCCATATCGACATCGATCCGGCCGAGCTCGACAAGATCAAGACTGCGCACGTCGGCATTGCCGGCGACGTGAAAGCCGTTTTGCAGCGGCTCTCGCCGGAAGTCGACACGCAGCTGCGCAAGCGCTGGCTGTCGCACGTCGCCGGGCTGAAGGCGGCGCATCCGCTACGCATGCCGGGAATCGACGATCCGCGCACGCACTACGGGCTGATCCGCGCGGTGGCCGACTGCCTCGACGACGCAGCGACGATCGCCACCGACGTCGGCCAGCACCAGATGTGGGTCGCGCAGGCCTATCCATTGCGCCGGCCGCGCCAGTGGCTGACCTCGGGCGGACTCGGGACGATGGGCTTCGGCCTGCCGGCGGCGATCGGCGCGGCGCTCGCCGAACCCGAGCGCACGGTCGTCTGCTTCACCGGCGACGGCAGCATCCTGATGAACCTGCAGGAATTCGTCACGGCGGCCGAGGAGGGCGTCAATGTCAAGGTCGTGCTGATGAACAACGCGTCCTTGGGTCTCGTTTTCCAGCAGCAGACGATGTTCTACGGCGAGCGCATCTTCGCCTCGAAATTCAAGGGGCAGCCGGACTTCATCAAGCTGGCCGAAGGTTTCGGCATCGCCGCCGTCGATCTCGACCGGGAGAGCGACCCGCGCGCCGCCCTCGCTGCGGCGTTTGCCGCACGCGGCCCGGCGCTGATCCACGTCAGCATCGACATGAACCAGCAGGTTCTCCCCATGGTCGCGCCGGGCGCCGCCAACAAAGACATGATCGGAGGTTGAAGATGAATGCGATTTCGCAAGCGGAAAACCAGGCGCTGGCCCGCACCGTGCTGGAGCTCGACGTCAATAACCACGCCGGCGTGATGTCGCACGTGGTGAGCATGTTCTCGCGCCGCGCCTACAACGTCGAGGGCATCCTGTGCATGCCGGTCGGCAACGGGCAGACCAGCCGCATCTGGCTGCAGGTCAATGAAGACGGGCGTCTCGAGCAGATGGTCAAGCAGCTCGAGAAGCTCGAGGACGTGCTGGCGGTGCGCCGGCACGGCGCCGGGCACGAGGTCTTCGAGCGGCTCGAGGAATTCTTCCGGTAGCGCTTCAGCGACCGCCGCGACTGCCGCCCTTGTCCCAGCCGTAACGCACGCTCCGCTGCCAGCGCAAGTCCGGCTGGCGTAGCGGGTTCGTCGCGGCGGGGGGGGAAGGACGCGCTGTTTTCGGCTGGCTTGCCGGTCGGGCCGGCGGTTTCGCTTTGTCGGTCATGGTGGGCTTCGGAGAGGGGCGTGCGGCCTATGGTAGACTTCAAGCCTATTCCAACGCTCCCGAGAAATCCATGTCCGGCAACACGATTGGTACTTTGTTTACCGTTACCTCGTTCGGCGAGTCGCACGGCCCGGCCATCGGCTGTGTCGTCGACGGTTGTCCGCCGGGGCTGGAAATCTGTGCCGCCGACATCCAGGCCGAGCTCGACCGGCGCAAGCCGGGCACCTCGCGCCATGTGACGCAGCGCCGCGAGTCCGATACGGTCGAAATATTGTCCGGCGTTTTCGAGGGTAAGACGACCGGCACGCCGATCGGCCTGCTGATCCGCAACGAGGACCAGCGCAGCAAGGATTACGGCAACATCGCCGAGACCTTCCGGCCGGGGCATGCCGACTACGCCTACACGCAGAAATACGGTTTCCGCGACTATCGCGGCGGCGGCCGCTCGTCGGCGCGCGAGACGGCGGTGCGCGTCGCGGCCGGTGCGATTGCGCGCAAGTGGCTCAGCGAGCGCTACGGCGTGACGATCCGCGGCTGGATGAGCCAGCTCGGGCCGATCGAGATCCCCTTCGTCGATGCGGCGCAGATTCTCGAAAACCCTTTCTTTGCGCCGAATTCGGCGATCCTGCCGCAGCTCGAGGCCTACATGGACGAACTGCGCAAGTCCGGCGATTCGGTCGGCGCGCAGATCAGCGTCGCGGCGAGCGGCGTTCCGCCGGGCTGGGGCGAGCCGGTCTATGACCGCCTCGACGCCGAGATCGCCTACGCGATGATGAGCATCAACGCGGTGAAGGGCGTCGAGATCGGCGCCGGTTTCGCCAGCGTCGCGCAGAAGGGCAGCGAGCACGGCGACGAGATGACGCCGCAGGGCTTCCTCTCGAACAACGCGGGCGGCGTGCTCGGCGGCATCTCGACCGGCCAGGAGATCGTCGTGAACATGGCGATCAAGCCGACTTCGAGCATCCGCCTGGCGCGCCGTTCGGTCGATCTGGCCGGCCAGCCGGCGCAGGTCGAGACGCACGGCCGGCACGACCCCTGCGTCGGCATCCGCGCGACGCCGATCGCCGAAGCCATGCTGGCGCTGGTCCTGATCGACCACGCGCTGCGCCACCGCGCGCAGTGCGGCGACGTCGTCTGTGCGACGCCGCGCATTCCGGCAAGCGCGCCGGAGGGAATTTAGGCCGCTTTTCTTCTATAGTGAATCGTGGCCGGCCACGTTCCGTGGGCGGCGCTTTCGCTGAGGACGACGACCATGCATCCACCGCTCCTGTCGCACGACCTGTACCGGGAATTTCCGGATCTTGTCCGCCAGATCGACTCGCTGAAAACCTCGAACCCCCGTTTTGCCCGCCTGCTCGACGACTACGACGCGCTCGACAAGCAGATTTTCCAGTTCGAGAAGGGCCTGGGCGAACTCGATGCCCAGGCGCTTGAGGAATTGAAGCGCCAGCGCGTGAAGCTCAAGGACGATCTGTTCCAGATGCTCAAGGCAATCTAGCGCGCTGCGGCGCATCCGGTAAAATCGCCGGATGCATTCGCTCCCCTACTGGCGCCTCTCCGGCTACTACTTCTTCTACTTCGCCTTCATCGGCGCCTTCTCGCCGTATTTCGGGCTTTATCTTCAGTCGCTGTCGTTTTCGGCGTGGGATATCGGCCTGCTGATGTCGCAGATGCAGCTGATGCGCCTGTTCGGGCCTTATCTGTGGGGGGAGCTCGCCGACCATCTGGCGCGCCGCGTGCCGATCGTCCGCCTGGCCGGCGTGATCAGCCTGATCGGCTTTTCGGCGTTTTTCTTCGTGCGCGGCTTCGATGCCTTCCTGGTCGCCATGGCGCTGCTCGCCTTCTTCTGGAGCGCGGCGCTGCCGCTGGTCGATACCGTGACCTTCGACCACCTGCGCGAGGAGCCGGCGCGTTACAGCCGCATCCGGCTGTGGGGGTCGATCGGCTTCATTGTCGCGGTGCTCGGCACCGGTGCCTTGCTCGATCATTGGCCGCTGGCCAGCCTGCTCTGGGTGATTGTCGCGATCCTCGCCGGAATCGTTCTCTACGCTTTCCTGATTCCCGAGGGGCCGCTGCGCCCGCATGCCGACCATCACCTGTCGGTCGGCAGGATACTGCGCCAGACGCACGTCAAGGCCCTGTTTGCCGGCTGCCTGGCGATGTCTGCTGCGCACGGGGCGTTCTACATCTTTTATTCGATCCATCTTGCCGGGCACGGTTACAGCACCTTGATGGTCGGCGGCTTGTGGTCGCTCGGCGTGCTCGCTGAAATCGTCGTTTTCTTCTACATGTCAAAGCTGATGCGCCGTTTCGGCTTGCGCAACATCCTGCTCGCGAGCTTTGCGGCGGCGGTGCTGCGCTTCCTGCTGATCGGCTGGGGCGTCGATTCGCTGGCCGTCACCGCCTTTGCGCAGCTGTTGCACGGCCTGACCTTCGGCGCACACCATGCGGCTTCGATCACCGCGGTCAATCGCTGGTTTCCGGGGCGCAGCCAGGCGCGCGGGCAGGCGCTGTATTCGAGCCTGTCGTTCGGCGCGGGCGGTTTGCTCGGCGGCCTGCTCAGCGGCTGGATGTGGACGCCGCTCGGCGCGGCGCTGACCTTTACCTTGAGTTCATTTTTTGCGCTGCTCGGCCTGATCCTGGTCGCGGTCTGGGTGCGCGAGAGCGACGTGGCTGCTGTCGGCGACGGGCGAATTTCGCGCGTTCTTGACCCGTCATCCTCTGCATGAACTTTCTCAGTCGATCGATGAAATCCGCAATCTCCCGGCGCAGCCTGCGCCTTGCCCTGATCGTCGCCCTTGCCGCGGGCTGTTCGACGGTGCGCACCACTTCCGGCGGCGCGGTCGGCGTCGATCGCGAACAGACGATGCTGGCCTCGTCGAAGGAGGTCAATCGCTCGGCCGACAAGGCCTATCGCGCCACCTTGCTCGAGGCGCAGAAGAAAAACCTGCTGAACCGCGATGCGGCCCAAGTCGAGCGCGCGCGGGCGATCCCGCGCGCCTGATTCGGGCGCGCGGGGCTTTTCGCAACGACGCGCCGGGCTGACAGTGGGAGGCCAATGTGCTGACCTCGAAGGATCTCAACGCCTGGTGCATGCCGGGCGGCAAGCTGGCTGTCTATACCGGCTTGATCGAGCAACTGCAGGTGAGCGACGACGAGCTGGCTGCCGTGATGGGGCACGAGGTCGCCCACGCGCTGCGCGAGCACGGGCGCGAGAAGGCCGGGAAGTCGGCCGGCATCGGCCTGGCGG